>NZ_AKZL01000005.1:0-95263 GCF_000282755.1 Shewanella sp. POL2 | reverse complement strand
AATGAGTTAACAATATCAACAGCAGTGCTGACGATATTCAGAGTTTGCCCGAGTGGTGGAATCGGTAGACACAAGGGATTTAAAATCCCTCGCTGGTAACAGCGTGCCAGTTCAAGTCTGGCCTCGGGTACCATTATTCTTAGTGAATAGTAAATAAGCCTCGACATTAGTCGGGGCTTTTTTGCATCTACAGCTTTGATTATTTGGATTTGGTTTAAAGGGCCGTTTCTATCTTATTCTCTAGAGCCACGGCTTCGCGCTTGCCACTTTTGTTACAGACGTTAGTCCTATCTTATAGTCTACTTATTTCTCCACACTGAGCTTAATAACGTTAAACTCAGCTATGGCGGCTTCGTTTTATCTCTAAAGCTCATTGCCGAAGTAATATCGTTAACCTTGCCCATAAAAAAGCCCCGTGGTTTTCACGAGGCAATTTTACACATCCACAATACTACTCATTTATCGCTTGTTTTAGCGCTGTCGCGGCCTTAAAGCTCGGCTGGTTAAAGCCTGCAATCTCCATCGTCTCGCCAGTTTGCGGGTTTCGACCCGATTTAGGTAAATGATAACGTAACTCGAAGGTACCGAATTGCGGCAGGAAGACTTTCTCGCCTTCGCTTAAGGCGATATGGATCTGTTGTAGGATCTGTTCGACAACAGGTTTAGTGCTGGCCTGGGACTGTTCAAGCGAAGTGGCGATACGTTGGATCAGTTGTGCTTTGTTCATTGAAACCTCTGAATTCAGCGAAAGAGCAGGAAAGGGGAGTTTATAACAAGCTCGGGATCAGATTGAAAGTCTAGGTTTGCCAAAGCGGCTTAACTGCTGCTTTATTGGTTAGCGGTGATTACTCACCCTTTATTTTGAAACGGAAATACTCCTCATATAAGCAGCATTAGGGGCTAAGTTGGCCTGTAGCGTTTAGATTTAAAGTGGAAGTTAAAGGATAAAGCCTTTTAACACTGATATTTACGACTGTTTGATGTTTGACATGGTGTAATAAATGCCATTGCTTCAGCAGTGTATAAACAAAACATTAGCCACAAAGCGCCCTTGCGGGCGCTGTTAGAGGTGGAGCTAAGCGTAGGAATAATGGTTGGACTTATCGCGGGCTTAAGAAAATAACGTCTCTTCCAATGTGCGCCCTTTCAGCAGCATCTTATATTGCCAATGCTGCTGCTTAAATAGGGTGAGCAGGGCGGTTTCAAATTCGTAATGGCGATTTGCCGTGTCATCCAATTGGATAACAAATACATGGGCTTGTTTTGAGGTGATATTCACTACACCGGGTATTTGACCTACTGTTTGGATAAGCGTTTCACTGTCGCAGTGTTCCATGGTGAGGGTGAGATAATCACTGCCGCTATTGGATGAGCGCATCGAAATGGATTGGCCCAGCTCACCTTTATCTAGATACAGCACTTGGTCACAGAGCTTTTCGAGCTCGTCCAAATTATGTGAGCTAATCACAAAGGTCGTGGTGGGTGAAAGGCTTCTGACAAGTTCACGGATTTTCTTCGCATTGGCAGGATCGAGTCCTGCTGTGGGTTCATCTAACAGTACCAGCTTAGGCGAGCCGATTAGGGCTTGGGCAATCGCCACACGTTTACTCATTCCATGGCTTAGGCTCGGTGGCTTTTGCTGCGCCACCTCGGCTAAGTCTACTAAATTCAGCACCCGCAGGGCTTCTTGATTTGCCTGCTTGCTATCCATCCCTTGAAGACGCGCAAAGAAGCTTAACTGGCTAATAATGGTTAAATTGGGATCGAGCGTCGCATCCTGTGGCAGGGCGGCAATTTGCCCTAATAATGCTGGACTATTGGGCGCTTCTCCCAGAATACGAACTGAGCCTGCGCTTGGGGTGAGGTAACCACAGAGCAGGCTAAACAGTGTAGTTTTACCTGCACCGTTAGGGCCAACTAAGGCGATGGGCGCTCCCGATTCGAGGGTTAAGTTAACGTTATTGAGCGCTTTTTTACTGCCATAGTGTTTGGAAAGTCCTTGGCATTGAATGAGGATCATAGTTGACTCCTTTGGATATAAACGCGGCCAAGGAAAAGGGCGAATGCGGTTTGTAGTAGGGGAATTGGTGCGTAGGCAAAGCTATTGAGTCCATTGGTGTTGACCATGTTCGACAGTTGAGCGCCCGGCAGTAGCCATTGTAAGCCCTCAAATAAGCTGGATTGATTACCCAAAATCAGCAGTGCAATCGAGACGACCGTCCACAAGATGGTGGCGAGCACCATGGCTTGCCTTGCCGTGTTGGCATAGAGGGACAATAAAGTCATGACCGCGGTAAAGGGTAAAATCACGATAACCAAGTTGATGCCGACCAAGGCTCCCGACGTTAATGCGGGTAATAACAAGCCGATATCGCGAGTAAGTGCCAGCGCTATGGTGGCAAGGATGGTCAATAAGATCAGTAGACCTTGGATCAAGATTTGCCCCAAAAAGCGGCCGAAGAGTAGGCTGTCTTTGCTGGTTCTTAGGGTATAGAAGCGCAATGTGCCGCGGGATTTGTCTGAGGAGAACTGATCGGCGGCAATCAAAATACTGAACATGGGAAACAGATACAGCGCAAAGCACCAGAAGATAGCCATTTCCGCCACGGGCCAGTCAAACAGCATGTTGAGAGCTTGGCTGCCTAAGAGACCGTCGATCAGATCTTTAATATTGGGCTGCATTAATAGGGTCGAAGCGCCTTGGATGGGGTAGAGCAATAGCATGCCCCACACTAATGCAAAGGCAATCAGGGCGATAATCCCGCGAAGGTTAAATAGAAATTTTCGACATTCAAAGCCAGCGATCAAAAGCATGTTATTGAATGTACTGGGAGCATTTGGTGTCATTCGCTGTCTCGTCAGTGAGTGAGCGGACAAACTCTCACCTTAGTCATCATTAAGAGTGACTACTTGCGAAAGTCGTCCGCGGCGCGGTTAGGATAAAGAAGCGATAAGCGATTCTAACTTATCTTTAAGTTCTGCCACTTGCTCTTCAAGCTGTGTGACTCTCGCTTCCAGTTGTTGTCTATCCTGCTCGTTTAGCGGGTGATCATCTGCATTTGTGGCATTGGTGAATGACGCTGCGCTAATTTGCTCAGCACCTTGGGAGAATAGCTCAGTATAACGGCATTCACGTTTACCAGGCTCCCGCGGCAGCTGTGCTAGCACGGGTTTATCCCGCTCAATCAGTTGCTTAATGCAGGCTTCCACTTCGAGCACGTCTTTAAAATCATGCAGTCTGTTGCTACGGGTGCGTAACTCTCCAGGCGTTTGTGGGCCGCGAAGCAGCAGTAAACAGATAATGGCTACCGCCGCGCTGGAAAGTTGTAACTCGCTAAATTCGGTGTTGCAGAATCTGTGCTTATATTTGATGACTCGGCTACCAAAGCCGGATTGCTCGCTGATTAAGCGCTTTTTATTCAATGAATCAAGGGCGGCTTGTACTTGCGCTTCAGTGAGTTCTAATACAGGTTCGCGGCTGGTTTTTTGATTACAGGCGAGGGTCAGGGCATTGAGTGAAAGAGGGTATTGCTCTGGGGTGGTGACTTCTTTTTCAAGTAGACAACCGATAACTCTGGCTTCGTGTAACGTGAGTTCCATATAAGCTCCAAAGAAAAAGCATGACTTTGTTATAACAGAGCCATGCTTAAGATCCTAGCGCTTGTCGGTAAACTGAGTGTTTAGGCAGACTATTTGGACAATAAACCACGAACCTTACTACAAGAGAGTGTTCAGTCCCGTGTGAGGTTGACTATTCAGCCCAATCAGTCAGCTTCAGTTAGGCGTAAACCATCATCGTCGATGCTTAACTTACTGGCTTTAAACAGGCCACCGATACTCTTTTTAAAGGCTTTTTTACTCATACCGAGTTGTTCGTAAATCACTTCGGCATCGGTTTTATCCGTTAGGGGTAAGAATCCGCCCGCTTGCTTGAGTTTTACTAAGATAATGTGCGCATTTTTATCAAGCTCTTGCTTACTGCCTTGCTGCAATACCAAATCAATTTTGCCATCACGGCGCACTTGTTTGATAAAGCCTTTTAGCCTTTGACCAAAACGCAGTTTTTGGAACACTTCGTTTTGATAAATCACGCCCCAATGGGCATGGTTAATAATGGCTTTGTAGCCTAAATCTGTGGTGCCACCGATAAATAAGTCAACTTGTTGACCTACTTCATACTGGGCGGGAGTTTTATCGAGGAATTTATCGATTTTTGATGACGCAACAATACGCTCATCAGCTCGGTTAACGTGCACATAAACAAGGTACGAGCGACCTTCTTCAATCGGTTTATGCTGTTCACCAAAAGGTAGTAACAGATCTTTATCTAATCCCCAATCTAAAAATGCGCCAAAAGGCCCAGTGGCCACGGCTTTTAAGTAGGCAAATTCTCCTACTTGTGCCAAAGGTTTGCGGGTCGTGGCAATGACAATATCTTCGGAGTCCAGATATAAAAATACCTCTAGCCAGTCACCGACTTGGCAGTCTTTTGGGGTGGCTTTGTTGGGCAGTAACACTTGGCCAAATTCGTGGGCATTTAAATACACACCAAAACTGACTTGTTTTACTACCTCAAGTTTGCAGGTTTTTCCTATCTGTACCATGGAGCTCTCTATCTAAGGATGTCATTCGGCGGTGATTATAACCGCTTTATCCGTAAACAGCAGCTTCCAGATCGGCTTTTGCGTCGATAGTCGAAAATGAACAGCCGCGCTGAGATAAAACAATATTGCTGATGTGAGCAAATGTTATCAATTTATCTTGATTGGCTATTAAAAAATATTGAACGCACGTAGAGTAAGGTTGATGATTAACCTATTAATTTAAAATAGATAAATCTACTTTTCACTAGCCATTCTGTTAATGTGGTGTTTATTATATTTTAATGAAAAATATTAAATGAGATTCTTGCTTGCATTCTGTGACATTGCGCGGTTTAATTGCGCCGTTTAACGACTTCGCTCGTTACAGACATGACAAATATTACGTGAGTTGTAATGATTTTATGGTTCACAGGTCATTCACCGTGTAACGTACAATTTATAATGGTTACATGGGGTTAAGAGGAATTGTTTAGCTAATGCACAAGCATCCATTTTTTGCTCTTTGCCTAAAAGCATCTCAATGCCAGCGCTCAATCGTTGTTCCCTATGACGATACTAGCCTTAAACATCTCACGTTAATCCGTATCAACTCTGGCCGCGAAGAAGCCAACAGTCCCCTGTTACAATAATCTCACCTAGTGTTAGGTGTGCTTGGTGATGCCTTGCCGCTTAATACCTAATGTTTATCCTTAGTGTTACCTATTGTTTATCCACTTAATCGGCACCTCGTTTTTAGAGAGAGTCATATTGAGCGGAGACGCAACGCTTTAGCTTAAGGTTTTGAGTGTTTTTTAACCTCAAAGCGCGTTATGGTTAATGCCATTGGGTGAAAGACCTATGGCGATAAAGGGGGATATAAACACCATCTTGTTATCGCCAAGGTAAAAGAGTATCGGGTTAATCCCGGTTGCGTTAAGGGAAATCGCATCAATTTCGCCTAAGCTGGGTTGATTTTGCTGCACAAATTAGGGTGAATTCATCCTAACTGTATGTCAGGTAACTATATGGTTTACCTGGGTTTGTCGAACGGGCGGTCTTGCAATGTTGCAGTGGCCGTTTAACCCATTTTTTTATAGACGGGCTAAATAAAAATGAATGATTGGTCTATTGATGCTGCTCGTGCTGGGTACAACGTTACCCACTGGAGCCAAGGGTTTTATGGGATCAGCGACCAAGGTGAGGTGACAGTGTCGCCGGATCCTAAGAATCCTGATCACAAGATTGGCTTAAATGAGCTAGCAAAAGACATGGTTAAAGCAGGGGTCGCTTTACCTGTATTAGTTCGTTTCCCGCAAATTCTGCACCACAGAGTGAACAGTTTGTGCCAAGCATTCGACCAAGCGATACAAAAATATGAGTATCAGGCGGACTATTTGCTGGTTTACCCCATTAAAGTAAACCAACAAAAAACTGTGGTAGAAGAGATCCTTGCGAGCCAAGCATCAAAAGAAGTTCCACAATTAGGCCTAGAAGCCGGCAGTAAGCCTGAATTAATGGCCGTACTTGCCATGGCGCAAAAAGCCAGTTCAGTGATCGTATGTAACGGTTACAAAGATAACGAATACATTCGTTTAGCCTTAATTGGTGAAAAGTTAGGCCATAAGGTCTATATCGTTTTAGAAAAACTGTCTGAGCTTAAGATGGTACTAGCCGAGTCTGAGCGTTTAGGGGTGAAACCTCGCTTAGGGTTACGTGCTCGCCTTGCATTCCAAGGAAAAGGCAAGTGGCAAGCCAGCGGTGGCGAAAAGTCTAAGTTTGGTTTATCTGCGGCGCAGATTTTGACTGTAGTTGACCAGTTAAAACAAAGCGATATGTTGGATTCGCTGCAATTATTGCACTTTCACTTAGGTTCGCAAATTGCCAACATCCGCGATATTCGTCAAGGTGTGAGCGAAGCGGCACGTTTCTACTGTGAATTACGTGAGTTAGGTGCCAGCATCAATTGCTTCGACGTCGGCGGTGGTTTAGCGGTGGATTACGACGGCACACGTAGCCAAAGTAATAACTCAATGAACTATGGTTTAAGCGAGTACGCGAACAACATCGTTAATGTGCTTACCGATATCTGTAATGAATACGAGCAACCTATGCCACGTATTATTTCAGAATCTGGCCGTCACTTAACGGCGCACCATGCGGTACTGATCACCGATGTGATTGGCACAGAAGCTTATCAGGTTGAAGATATCCAGCCGCCAGCGGAAGAATCGCCGCAGCTGCTGCACAATATGTGGCAATCTTGGACTGAGCTGAGTGGCCGTGCCGATCAACGTGCCTTGATTGAGATTTATCATGATAGCCAAAGTGACCTGCAAGAAGCGCAATCGCTGTTTGCCTTGGGTCAATTAAGCTTGGCAGAACGTGCGTGGGCTGAGCAGGCTAACCTACGTGTATGTCACGAAGTTCAAGGTTTGTTAAGTACCAAAAACCGTTACCACAGACCGATTATTGATGAGTTAAACGAAAAGTTAGCCGATAAGTTCTTCGTTAACTTCTCATTATTCCAATCCTTACCGGATGCTTGGGGTATCGATCAGGTGTTCCCTGTGCTGCCATTGTCTGGTTTAGACAAAGCGCCAGAGCGTCGCGCTGTGATGCTGGACATTACCTGTGACTCCGACGGTATTGTGGATCAATATGTAGATGGCCAAGGGATTGAAACTACGCTACCAGTACCAGCGTGGAGTGCTGAAAGCCCTTATTTGATCGGCTTCTTTATGGTGGGGGCATATCAAGAGATTTTAGGGGATATGCACAACTTGTTTGGCGACACTAACTCAGCCGTTGTCAGCATTGAAGAAAATGGTATGACCAATATTGAATCGGTACTTGCCGGTGACACAGTCGCTGACGTATTACGCTATGTTAACTTAGATGCCGTTGACTTTATGCGGACTTACGAAGAGTTAGTCAACCAGCATATTGTTGAGGATGAACGCGCACAAATTTTAGAAGAATTACAAGTGGGCCTAAAAGGTTACACTTATTTAGAAGATTTTTCTTAATATTGAGTGTGTTAAAAAAGTCAGCCTAGGGACACTTAGGCTGACTTTTGTTTTTTATAGCCTATTATTTTTGCTAGCGAGTTGTAAAGGTGAGTGCGTTGCAAGGCTGTCACCTTGTAAAAGCAAGCGCGGTGGTTTTATTGCGGCGCTAGTCGTGTAAAAATAGCCGCGCAAAATTGATGGGTTATCAGTCTTAAAATGCGTGCATACATTTAAGTCAACGTTGCAAGCGAGCCATGAATGACTGATATACCAATAGATTAGATGCCCAAACACAGGGATAAGATGAGGCGAACGGCTTGATGTTTTTTGAAGGCGCGGAAAAAAAGCTTGAGATCAGACTCACTTCCAATATGGCATCACTGCGCCAACGAGAGTACGGCTTTTGGTCAACCTTGGTCGCCTGTGCCAATGCGGAAATCCTGTCAACAATCCGTAATCCTGCCTGCGATGCTTATCTGCTGAGTGAATCCAGTCTGTTCGTCTGGGATGATAAAATTCTGCTTCTTACCTGCGGCAATAGCACCCTAGTTGAAGCCGCCTACCATTTTATTCATGCCGTAGGGGTGGAGCACATTGCCGCGCTCTGTTATCAGCGTAAGAATGAATACCAAGCCCAGCTACAAAGCACACACTTTGCTGACGATATTGCGACATTGCGGACCTTGATCCCCGGAAAAGCCTTTCGAGTTGGTCACTTAGATTCACATCATCACTATTTGTTTTGTACTGACAATTTGTTTTGCACTGACGGCCAACCTATGTCGTCAACCTATGATACCTGCCTTGAACTGATGATGTACCACATCCGTGGCGAGTTTGCTGATTACCTCAAGTTGCCCACACAAACCGAGCAGGGGATTTATCAACGCTTAGGATTGCAGCGACTTTTCCCTGATTTTCAATTTGATATGCACTGTTTTCAGCCTGCGGGATTTTCGTTAAATGGGATACGTGGGGCTGACTATGTTACCTTGCATATCACGCCATCGATAGGGCCGGGAGATAACTCCTACGTCAGCTTTGAGACTAATCTGGATTTGGCTGTTTATCCCTATCCCCTTGTTGCACAAATGATTAAGCTATTTATGCCTTCAAGTTGGGATCTCATCCGTTTTAACCAGCCGCTTATGACTGCTGGATTTCCTGAGCATGTATGTTTAGCGCATGGTTCAATCGTGACTGAGCATGGCTGTCAGATTGATTTTAATCACTATCAACAGCTTCAAACTGAAGAGTTACTACCTGTATTCCTATAATCGTTTCCCAGAATTGAGTTGGTGATTCACTTGAATAAGCGACTGCTAAAGTTGCGGTGTGATTAGAGGATTTATTCGCCACAAGCTGAAAATTTTTCATCAAAAATGGCCCTGATTTCGGGCCATTTTATGTTTGCTTGCGGTTTTTGGGCAATTCAAACTGAAATTTCTAAACTGAGCCGTTGGCAATTAGTCAGAAAATGCCTTGCTATACCATTTAGCGGCTATTGCTGCGCTGCAATCTCTGCAAGTACCACTTGATGATGGTCGCTGGTTTTAAACTTATCGAACACATGGGCAACAGTGCCATCGGTGTTGATGAGGAAACTTAACCTATGGATTCCATCATAGACTTTACCCATAAATTTCTTTTCGCCCCACACGCCAAAGGCATCAGCAACGCTGTGGTCTTCATCGCTGAGTAGGGTAAAGTTAAGTGATTGTTTTTCAGCAAACTTAGCTAATTTAGCCACAGGATCTGGGCTAATGCCGAGGACGGTTACTTTGTGGCTGTCGAGTTCAGCTTTGCTATCACGTAAACCGCAGGCTTGTACTGTGCAGCCAGGGGTTGATGCTTTAGGGTAAAAATAGACTAAAACGGGACCACGTGTTAAGCATTCTTGTAGTGAAACAGCGTTACCCTGTTGATTTTGTAAGGTAAAAAGTGGCGCTTTAGCGCCAGCGGTTAAGGTATTCATCTATTATCCTCTGTCGTTTCTTGAGGTCGTGCCTTCCATGCGTCTAATGGTGCAATCCAGTGCCATCTCCTCTGAGAGTTGATAGATACTCTTTTCGAGCTTTTCTAGTTCAACTTTTTCAGGAATATTGATGGTTAATGAAATAGTTTGCGTTTGCTCGCCATTTTCAAGCTCTTCAGAGAAGGAGCGGACTGCCGCCAAGTCTAAGGAGCGATCGGCAAGAAACTGGGTGATGGACTTCATCGTGCCGCGCTGATCTTTACCAGTAAAGCGCACTTCAAGGCGCGAAAGGTAATTTTGCGGCGTGTGCTTAGAGGTACGCTTCATCACCGTCATCAGTTCTAATTCAACACTGAGACTCGGGAGCAAGCTTTCAATTTTCGTTATGGATGCCCACGAACCTGACAACATCATGATTAAGGTAAATTCGTTACCAAATAATGCCATACGGCTGTCGACGATATCGCAGTCACAGTCACTGGCAAGCCGAGCTAGTTTACTTACGAGTCCAGGACGGTCTACGCCCATTGCAGTTACGACCAGGAAATTGGTCATGAATTGTCCTCACTTTTTCGATATCATAGAGCGAAAACTCGAGACCGAGCGCCGAGTTTTTGTGCGGGATGTAATGCTACCATAACTAAATCAATTTGAGACCCCCGTTAGTGCTTGTCATTAATGGTTGGCATCAGTACCATAGCGAATCCTGAAATTTTGGGGAAGTCAGATGATAAACGGAAGCATCGTAGCCTTAATCACGCCAATGAACAGTGATGGCTCAGTAGATTTTGCAAGTCTTGAAAGGTTAGTCGAATTCCATATTGACCAAGGCACAGACGCCATCGTTGCCGTGGGTACTACCGGTGAGTCAGCGACTCTGCCAATGAATGAGCACGTTGCCGTGGTCGCTCAAACCGTTAAGTTTGTCGCAGGTCGTATCCCTGTGATTGGTGGCAATGGTGCGAATGCGACAGCAGAAGCTATCGAACTCACCAAATCCTTATCTAAAGTCGGGGTTGACGCCATGTTAGGCGTAACACCTTACTACAATAAACCGACGCCAAAGGGCTTAGTGGCCCACTATAAAGCCGTGGCGGCCAGCACTGATATTCCCCAAATTCTCTATAACGTTCCTGGGCGCACCGCGGTTGATATGAAGCCTGAAACCGTGGCCGAGTTAGTGAGCGTGAGCAATATTATTGGTGTAAAAGAAGCCACGGGTGATGTATCACGGGTTAAACGACTACGTGAACTTTGCGGCAATGACTTTATGCTGTACAGCGGTGATGATGCGACAGCGAGAGAGTTTTTGCTCCTTGGTGGTAACGGGGTGATTTCGGTTGCCAACAACATAGTGCCAAAAGCCTTTAAAGCTATGTGCGACGCCGCATTGGCGGGCAACGCCGAATTAGCCGCAAGTATCGACGAGCCACTACGTGGTTTATATAGCACACTGTTTTGCGAAGCAAATCCTATCCCAGTGAAATGGGCAGCCCATCGTATGGGGTTGATTCAGTGTGGCCATATTCGTTTACCTTTGACTGAACTTTCTGAGCAATGTCATGGTCTGTTGTTAGATGCAATGACTCGTGCCCAGATAGAGGTTAAATAATTAATGTTAAAGAAAGTCACTCCACTGTTCTTAGTTGCTGCTGTTGCAGCTTGTAGTTCGCCATTAGAGCGTCGCCAAGCCAACGGTGCTGAAGACTATGTTCAGGCTGAGCAAGCGCCAATGCTAAAGATCCCTGAGGGATTGAAAACGCCGCCTTACAATAAAGAATACGAGGTTCCGGCAATCGGCGCTAAAGCAAACCCTGCGCTTGTTGGTAAAAACCTTGATATCCGCCCACCACTGCAAGTTTTGCCAATGGCAGAAGGTACGCATGTGGAAGAGGGCAGCGATAACATTAAGATTGTGGTTGAATCGATTGATAACAGTGTCGATCTTAAGCAAGAGATTTTCGCTAACTTAGATGGATTCTTAGCGAAGCAAGCGATCCCTGTTCGTAGTCGCGACTATGATAAAGGCAACATTGAAACCGATTGGATTGAAAGCCGAGAGGTGTTGGAGTCAAGTTTATGGGGCTCAGATAAAGAATATCTGCTGCGTCAGCGTTATCGCTTCGATATCGAAACCCGTCCACACGGCCGTACCGCTAATATCGTTATTCACTTAGTAGAACACGAAGAGTTTTACGATGGTAAAGAGCAGGATGTAATGCTCAGTGGTGAGGATAAGCAGCGTTACACCATCGATATGCTTAACAGTGCCATTGCTTATATGAGCGTTAAGCGTGAGCAAACCATTCAAGCAAACCGCTTAAAGCAGACCTTAGGGATCAATGTTGATTTGGTCACGCCAGAAGAGGGTGCTGCATATTGGTCTGCTAAGGCTTCCTATAAGCAAGTGTGGGATCGTCTGCGTATAGTATTGCCAGAAATGGGCTTTGAAATTTCAGATATGGACAGTGCTAAAGGCCTGTACTTTATCAAGTTTACCGATAACTCAGGTTTCTGGAGTTCATTGTGGAACGACAATCAATTGTCCTTAAAAGAAGGTAGCTACCGTTTACTCTTACAAGACGGTGATACCCCTGATGAGACTAAGATTTTGCTTCGTGACGCTGAAGATCAGCCGTTATCGAATGACGTTGTCGCCAAGGTGTATGAATCATTGTCGAATCTGATGAAAGAAGAGCGCAAACTGCGTTAATTCCACCTCAGTCAAAAAGGGCGATTTATCGCCCTTTTTTGTGTCTGCAATTCAGCCTATTGCTCTAGGACGATACAGCATGATGTATCAGAATATTTCTAGGTAATATCAATAGTTATATTATGGTTTTAGATTAAACCGCTTAAGTTGTGAGTTATTTTGAAGCTATCCGCTTAAATTGCCATTTATCGTATTGCATTCTTCACCTCGGTAGTGTTTTTCGACTTGTCCGCAGTGTTATTACAAATTTTGCGCGCTCAGCGTAATTTGTAAGAAAAAGTAAAACGTATTGATGCAATGATGCGAGTGGGTAAACTAGCCGTCACTAATGCGAGTCATCATTTGGAAGCCAGATGAAAAAAATCATAATTATCATCGCTATTTTGGCAGCGGCATGGTTTGGATATCAAGCTATGCAACCTCAAGAGCAGCAGCAAGCAAAAGTTAAGCTCACCCCTAATGTGGTTATCGCCACCGCTTCTATGGCACAAGTTCGAGACGAAGTGGAAGCTATTGGCACAAATAAGGCATTTGAGTCCGTCACCATTACGCCCAAAGTCACTGATGTGGTGACCTCATTAAAGTTTGATGATGGCGATATTGTCAAAAAGGGCGATTTATTGGTGCAACTGCAAAATGCCGAGCAGATAGCCAAAGTGAAAGTAGCGCAGGTGAAAGTGAGTGACAATCAGCGTGAATTGGCGCGGATTAGTTCGCTTGTCACCAGTCGAACAGTGGCAGAATTAGAGCGTGACCGCCTGCAAACCTTAATCGATACGGCCCGCGCCGAGTTAGAGCAGGCACAATCTTCCCTCAATGATCGCAGTATTGTCGCCCCCTTTAATGGCCGTTTAGGCCTGCGCCAAGTGAGTGTCGGTAGTTTAGTGACACCGGGTACTGAGATCACCACGCTCGATGATATCTCCAAGATTAAATTAGATTTCTCAGTGCCAGAGCGTTTTATTCAAGACTTGCAGCCCGGCAAGCTTGTTGAAGCAAAAGCCGTGGCTTTCCCTGATGAAATCTTTAAAGGCAAAGTGATTTCCATCGATAGCCGTGTTAACCCAACCACCCGTGCCGTGATTGTACGCGCCGAAATCCCAAATCCAGATTTACGCTTACTGCCTGGGATGCTGATGAAGGTTAAACTCATCAAACGCAGCCGCGAGGCGCTAATGTTGCCTGAGTCGGCGATTATCCCAATCCAGAAAGAACACTTTGTTTACAGTGTGAATAAAGACAATGTCATCGAGCGTAAGCAAGTCACCATTGGAGTTCGTACCCGTGGCTGGGTAGAAATTACCGATGGCTTAGCAATTGGTGAAAATGTGGTGATCCGCGGCCTGCTTAAGGTGCATCCTGGTGATGTGGTAAAGACCCAACTGGCTGAAAAATTTAGCTATCTTTCCGATGCTAATACGGAGCCAAGCGTATGATCCTGACCGATCTTTCCGTTAAACGGCCGGTATTTGCCTCGGTCATTAGCCTATTGCTGGTGGCCTTTGGTTTAGTCGCATTTGATAAATTACCGCTGCGGGAATACCCCAATATCGACCCGCCGATTGTCTCGATTGAAACTAACTATCGCGGTGCCAGTGCTGCGGTAGTTGAGAGTCGCATTACTCAGCTGATAGAAGACAGGATCAGCGGCGTCGAAGGTATTCGCCATGTGAGTTCATCGAGCAGCGATGGTCGCTCACAGGTGACCTTAGAGTTTGATATTAGTCGTAATATTGAGGATGCTGCCAATGATGTACGCGATAGAATTTCGGGTCTATTAGATAACTTGCCCGAAGAGGCCGATCCCCCAGAGGTGCAAAAAGCCAACGGTGGCGATGAAGTGATTATGTGGCTCAACTTAGTGTCGGATCAAATGACCACATTAGAGCTAACCGATTATACCCGTCGCTATTTATCCGACCGTCTGTCGGTGGTTGACGGGGTGTCGATGATCCGTATTGGTGGTGGCAAGGTTTATGCCATGCGCATCTGGCTTGACAGACAAGCCCTTGCATCCAGAAGCCTCACGGTGGCCGATGTCGAAGCTGCACTTAGGGCTGAAAACGTCGAGTTACCCGCAGGTTCGCTTGAGTCCAAGGAGCGCCACTTTACCGTGCGTTTAGAGCGAAGTTATCGCAGCGCTGAGGACTTTGCCAATCTGGTGATTGCTCAAGGAGAAGATGGTTATTTAGTCAAGCTTGGTGACGTAGCTAAGGTGGACATTGGCTCCGAAGAAGAGCGTATTATGTTCCGCGGCAACAAGGAGGCCATGATTGGCCTTGGGGTGTCAAAACAGTCGACCGCCAACACCTTAGAAGTGGCCCGCGCCGTTAATGCGTTAGTCGATAAAATCAATCCTACATTACCAGCGGGAATGTCGATTAAGCGTAGCTACGATAGCTCAGTGTTTATCGAAGCCTCGATCAAAGAGGTGTATCAAACGCTGTTTACCGCAATGATCTTAGTGATTATTGTGATTTATTTATTCCTTGGCAGCGTGCGTGCCATGTTAATCCCCGCAATTACGGTGCCCGTGTCTTTGCTCGGCACGTTTATCGTGCTCTATGCCTTGGGATATACCATCAACCTGTTGACGCTGCTCGCGATGATCCTCGCCATCGGTATGGTGGTGGACGATGCGATTGTGATGTTGGAAAACATTCACCGCCGTATCGAAGAAGGGGATTCCCCCTTAAAAGCGGCGTTTTTGGGTGCCCGTGAAGTCGCCTTTGCGGTCATTGCCACCACCTTAGTGTTAGTGGCGGTATTTATGCCGATCACGTTCCTCGAAGGAGACTTAGGTAAGCTCTTTAAGGAGTTTGCGGTGGCCATGAGTGCGGCGGTGATTTTCTCCAGTATCGTGGCGTTAACCCTAAGCCCGATGATGTGCTCTAAGCTGCTTAAACCCGCGTCGCAGGACTCATGGCTAGTGCGTAAGGTTGATAGCATTATGACGGGCATTTCCCGTCGCTATCAAAGCTCGCTAGAGAGCGCGATGGCAAAACCAGTGCTGATGTCAGTTATCGTGTTGATTGCGCTCGGTAGTAGTGTGTTTCTTGCCCAAAAAGTACCGCAGGAATTTGCACCGCAGGAGGATCGAGGCTCATTATTTTTAATGATTAACGGGCCTCAGGGGGCGAGTTACGAGTATATCGAATCCTATATGACTGAGGTGGAAAGCCGCCTAATGCCATTGGTGGATTCGGGGGATATCAAGCGTTTGCTTATTCGTGCGCCCCGTGGCTTTGGCCGCGCGGCAGACTTCTCTAACGGTATGGCGATTATTGTGCTCGAGGATTGGGGGCAACGTCGTCCGATGAAAGAAGTGATTGGCGATATCAACAAGCGCCTCGCGGATTTAGCCGGTGTGCAGGCCTTCCCTGTGATGCGCCAAGCCTTTGGCCGTGGCGTGGGCAAACCAGTGCAATTTGTTATTGGTGGTCCAAGCTATGAGGAACTCGCTGCTTGGCGGGATATTATGATGGAAAAGGTGGCGGAAAATCCTAAACTGCTTGGCCTTGACCACGATTATAAAGAGACCAAACCGCAACTTAGAGTGGTGATCGACAGAGACAGGGCTGCAAGCCTAGGGGTGTCAATTTCTAATATCGGTCGCACCTTAGAATCTATGTTAGGTTCGCGCCTTGTCACCACCTTTATGCGTGATGGCGAAGAGTATGATGTGATTGTGGAAGGGGAGCGCAGTAACCAAAATACCGCGGCCGATCTGCAAAATATCTATGTTCGCTCCGAACGGACGAAGGAGCTGATCCCATTATCCAACTTAGTTACGGTAGAAGAGTTTGCCGATGCCAGCTCCCTTAACCGCTACAACCGTATGCGGGCGATTACCATTGAGGCCAGCTTGGCGGATGGTTATAGCCTAGACGAAGCGCTGGATTACCTCAATCAAGTGGCGCGAGCTTACTTGCCTGCGGAAGCTGTCATCAGCTACAAGGGACAATCGCTGGATTATCAAGAGTCTGGCAGCTCAATGTACTTTGTGTTCTTGCTGGCGCTTGGGATTGTGTTCCTGGTATTAGCGGCGCAGTTTGAAAGCTATATTCACCCTATGGTGATTATGCTGACGGTACCGCTTGCCACGGTTGGCGCCTTGATAGGGCTGTGGTTTACGGGGCAGAGCCTTAATATCTACAGCCAGATTGGGATTATTATGCTGGTGGGCCTTGCGGCAAAAAACGGTATTCTGATCGTCGAATTTGCCAATCAGTTGCGGGATAAGGGCGTCGATTTTGACCGCGCCATTATCCAAGCCTCATGCCAGCGTTTACGGCCTATCCTGATGACGGGGATTACTACAGCTGCGGGCGCCGTCCCTCTGGTTTTGGCAACGGGCGCAGGTGCTGAAACCCGCTTTGTGATTGGCGTAGTGGTGCTTGCGGGTATTATGCTGGCGACGCTGTTTACCATTTATGTGATCCCAACTGCCTACGGTCTTTTTGCCCGTAATAGCGGCTCGCCAGAAGCGATTGCTCAGCAATTAGAAAAGGAATTAGCGCAGGATTAATCCCTCACGAACGCTTAGCCAAAATAGGCGCTTAAGTACACTTAAGCGCCTATTTTATTTGGGCTAAATCACTTTGGGTTAACGTCAACGGCTTGAATATAGCGAAAGGAGGTTTTCTCAAAGCCAATGGACTCATAGTAGGCTTGGGTCTGCTCGCGGCGCATAGAGGTAGTGACCTCAAGCTGGCGACAACCTCGTTCACTTGCCCTCGATTTCGCAAAATCAATTAGTTGCGTCCCCACACCTAAGCCTCGACTGGCCTCAGTCACCACTAAAGCAGTAATGCGGCAGATGTGTTGTTGCGAGGGAAAATAATCAAAAAGATTAGGGCGTGTTGACGTTTCGAGATTAAATTTTGTTCGTTCTGGCAAGCACGTGCTCGCGAAACGAGGAGTGATGTGTAGTTATTCTACTCAAGTGACGAGTGACAAAGAGCAAGTGCTTGCCAGACGAACCCTTCGGGCAGCATTTGGCTGCCGTTTCTGCCGCGTTATCGTCCGTTTATGTAGAATAACTACACTACACGGACTTTGCCTTGCATAAACGTCAGCCAAATAGCTGCAAAAATAACCCTGAAACGCCAACACGCCCTATACTTATCAGCCCAACCACGACTCCCTCAGACTCGGCGAGATAGATTTCATCCGATCTTTTAGGATCATCGAGATACTGATGTAACTGCGCCTCGCTAGCACTGTAACCCAGTTGCAACAGTAAGCTAGCCATTGCGTTAAGGTCTGTTATCTGTGCTTGTCTAATTGCAATAGAGCCCATCACGCTTCCTTGTGTTATCCAGAACCTAGATTTCTATTAAGCAGGTATTCTGCCAATACATGACGCTTGAGGTTGGCATATTTTAGGCTAACGCAAAGGGGTTAACGCATAAAAAATCCCACACTCATAGCGAAACCGACAAGCACAATAAAACCCCGCAGCAGGGATTGGGGAATGCGATAAGCCAGCGCGGCGCCAAGATAGCCGCCAATAATCGCCATAATGGCAAGCAGTAACAGATATTGCCCGTCAATCAAATTACCTAGGGCGTAAATAACCACGGCAATGGTGGTGAGTAGGGCGGAGAGTAAATTTTTAAGCCCGTTCATCCCATGTAATTGGGTTTGGCCGAGTAGCCCAAAGGTGGCGAGTAAAATGATCCCTAATCCCCCATTAAAATAGCCGCCGTAAATACAAACGATGAAGAGAATCATCATTGCTGTCAGTGGCTTGACGGTATTCATTCGGGGGACGCTGGCGTTCGCTAAGCGTTTTTTTAGTAACCAAGGTCCGGCGATAAAGGCGAGGGTTGCCAGCAAAATTAACCAAGGGACGAGATAAGCAAAGACTTGCTCGCTGGTGTTTAGAAGAATCGCCGCGCCTAGGCATCCGCCAGCTATCACAATCAAGCACAGGGTTTTTAGGTTAAGATTTGCAGGATATTCAATCTCTTTTCGAAAACGCCAGGCACTGGCAAGGTAGCCGGGGAGCAGAGCGGCAGTGCCTGTAGCGTTGGCCATCAGTGGTGGCTCGCCGACAAACACAAGGGCAAATAAGGTGATAAAGCTGCCGCCGCCCGCCACCGCATTTAGCATGCCGCCGAGTAAACCTGCGAGGGCGATCAGTAACCAATCCATAGTGAATGCTCCGCTGCCATTGTTGTGCTGAACTAGAACGTCAATTGCTTATAAAAACATCACCTTAACAGTAAGTCACTCAGATGAAAAGCCATCAATATTGCTAAGTCGCGGCAGATTAATGGCTTTGTTATGGGCGTGCTAAATCGGTTTAGGCATAAAACCTTGGCATTTAGTGCTATACAGTTAAATTATCGAAAGTTATTGAGACTTAGCTGTGATGTATTTATTTAGCATGGAACAACCCTGAAGCAAATATCACACTGGCTATGGCCAAGTATTGATCGCTAAATACTTCTTCTCCCCAGCAATGTTGCCCACGCTCTTGATAGTACACATGGTAGCTGGCATTCGATGGCGTAGCGACGCAGTACCAACCATCAAACGTCTGCTTGCTAAAGTTGACCCAATACTGTGCATCCGCTTGTTTGATCTGCAGAAGTAGTGCCTTATCTTGCGCCAATAGCGCCGCAAGTTCGACTACGCCGGTGATCTTGTGCTCGGTTTTTAACTGATTGAGTAATGCTTTGAGTGTCATAATTGCGCCCTTCATCCAGAGGATTGCACTCCATATTAGCGAATGGCTGAGGCAATGGAGGACTCAATTAAAGCTTCAAACACATCGGCTTGGCCTGCGGGGATCAGTTGCCGATGAATTTCGCGGCGCTTTGCACTGTCAAATAAACGCTCCGCAACCCAACCCGTTAAATAGAGCGAGGACAGGCAGCCTCCCGCAGTGGCAATATTGTCATTGATCACCAGAGCGGAGTCTTCCACCTCCACACCCATGGCCACTAATGCGGGTTTGGCATCGGGATGCGTCGTTGCCGAGATATTGTCGAGTAAGCCTAACTTGGCAAAGAAGAATGACCCCGCACAGATACTGCCAAGTAATTGCCGTGAGGGATCTAATTTAAGGGCCGACATAAACTCAGGATCCGCAAGTGCGGCAGGTACGCCTTTGTAACCACTGCTGAATAACACCACGTCAGCATCGGCGACTTGCGCGACATGACCATCGGTTGCAACCGTCATCCCCAAGCTTGATATGTGGCTAGGTTTGGTGCCGAGCACTTTGACTGTCCAATCTGTTGTTGTGCGGCCGAGAATATCGCGCATTAAAAAGAAATCGATATCGGTAAATTCATCAAATATCACAATCGCAATTTGGTACATCCTTTGTCCTCTCGTTTGCATTGGAATGACTTAAGGCTTGAATAGGCTCAACCTTAAGCCTTGGGGTATTAATATGGAAATGGTTGTTATCTTTTTGATTTTAAATGAAATATTGGTTATCCAGTTAGTCTGCTGTCATAAGGCAAACCCCGAGACTACAAAGCGCCGACATTCTGATTAGACATCATTGTGACTATCGGGCATTAACCTAGCTCAGCACTTATTAAGAAATTTAGCTAACAACTTGAGCATCCTTACTATTTTGGCTGCGGCGAGTTTACCGTAACTGTGCTTAAGATGGCTAATTTTGGTGCTAAAGGGGTAAAACGTCTTTTTGTAACAATGATTCAGCACCTGTAGGTGAGTAAATCGATCGCTTTCAGTTAATAGGTTTTAAAATGATGGGCCTTAAACAACATTTAGCCCTTGATAAGTTGGATAAAAATAAAGAAACCATAATATTGGGATGGATATGACGGTTAGCTGTTTCACTAGGGGGCGAGTGTTGTACCAATACTTATATAAAAAAAACGCGTAGGGAATCTGAAAAAAGAGCGAATAAAACCACATGCCAGCCGCTAATATTATGCCTTCGTGGGCATTTGGCGAGGTATCAATTAAATAGCTGCCAATACCATATAAACCTATGATTGCTTCAACCCACAGTATTGCGCCAAGTGAAAGTACAACGCTTTCGTCATAAGTGAATTTAATAGGAAATGTCACTTAGCACTCTCCCTTCTTTAGCTAAGTCATCAATGTTTACAATGTGATAGCTGCTTAGCTTTTGATAATTATTAGCGATGAATAATTTAGTTGGGTAATTCACTAGATAGCTAGGCTTATATAGAAGTCTAAGCCTAGCATTTAGCTGATGTGTATTGTGTGAGTTTATTAACTTATCGTGTTAAAGAACGCTTAAAACACCATCTCTGGTACATGGTCTGGCACGATTAATTTGCCAGCGGTTTTGCTAACAATTTCTTCAACGCTGACACCGGGGGCGCGTTCTAACAGATGGAAGGCGCCATCTTTAATCTCGATAAAGGCTAAATCGGTAACAACACGTTTGATGCAGCCGTAGCCTGTGAGCGGTAATTCGCATACGGGTAACAGCTTAGAGTTACCGTACTTATCGGCGTGCATCATAGTCACGATAATATTTTCCGCACCCGCCACTAAATCCATTGCGCCGCCCATGCCCTTGATGAGCTTGCCAGGGATCATCCATGAGGCGATAGAACCATTTACATCGACCTCAAAGGCGCCGAGTACGGTTAAGTCCACATGGCCGCCACGGATCATGGCAAAGCTTTCGGCGGAGGAGAAAAACGAGGCACCTTTTATCGCGGTAACGGTTTGTTTGCCGGCATTGATTAAATCCGGATCGATGGTTTCTTCCGTCGGAAATTCACCCATGCCGAGCAGGCCGTTTTCCGATTGCAGCATCACTTCCATGCCTGCGGGAATGTAGTTGGCCACGAGCGTGGGAATACCTATACCGAGGTTGACGTAGTAGCCGTCTTGTAATTCTTTGGCAACGCGCTGTGCCAGTTGTTCTCTTGATAATGCCATGATCTTTATCCTTCCTTTACCTAGAGTCGCTATAGGCCTCAATTTTTCGGTCTTTATTTCGGGCTTAGACTCTGTCGCTTTAGCTTGCGTTGTTAATCGTTCAGCGTTGCTTATTTCGCCGCTTTTACCGTGCGCTGCTCGATACGTTTCTCGAACTTACCTTGGATGACGCGATCAACATAAATGCCGGGAGTATGGATATGATCAGGATCGAGCTCGCCCGGCTCCACAATAAACTCGGCTTCCACTACCGTGATTTTGCCCGCTGTCGCCATCATAGGGTTAAAGTTGGCGGCGGTTTTGCGGAACACTAAGTTACCCATAGTATCGGCCTTCCAAGCGCGAACGAGGGCAAAATCGGCGGTCAGAGACTCTTCTAACACATAATGACGGCCTTTGATTTCACGGGTTTCTTTACCTTCCGCCACGGGAGTGCCGTAGCCTGTGGCGGTGAAAAATGCCGGAATGCCTGCACCGCCGGCGCGGATTTTTTCCGCCAGCGTGCCCTGCGGCGTTAAAATCACATTCAGTTCGCCCGAGAGCATTTGCTGTTCGAAAGTGGCGTTCTCACCCACGTAGGAGGCGATCATGGTCGAAATCTGGCGATGTTTTAACAATAAGCCCAGACCGAAATCATCCACACCAGCGTTGTTTGAAATGGCGGTTAAGCCCTTAACGCCCATCTTAACCATTTGATTGATTAAGCCTTCAGGAATACCGCACAGGCCAAAACCGCCAACCATAATGGTCATATCATCGGATAAACCTGCTAACGCTTCTTCATAGCTGCTGACGACTTTATTGAGTCCTGCCATTTTGATGTCCTTTAAATTGTTATTCGTGTCCAATCATTTCTAGAACCTAGAACCTAGAACCTAGAACCTAGCACCTAGCACCTAGGCTTTAGCGCCCTGCAAGATTGCATTGGCGACTTTAGAGCCATTAAGACGATTTAATTGTTTGCTGATCCCAAAACCCGCTAATGCCAGTTTTTCTAAATCGATACCCGTCTTCAAACCGAGCCCGTGGAGCATATAGACCAAGTCTTCACTCGCCAGATTGCCCGATGCGCCTTTCGCATACGGGCAACCACCTAGGCCCGCCACTGAGGCATCAAAGCTGCGTACACCTAAGTCAAGGCAGGCGGTAATATTGGCTAATGCTTGACCATAGGTGTCGTGGAAGTGCAGGGCGAGTTTTTCTACCGGCACTCGCTCCATCACGGCTTGCAGCATTTTACGGGCTTTTAACGGCGTGCCTACACCGATAGTGTCGCCGAGCGAAATTTCGTAACAGCCCATTTTGTAAAGGATTTCAGACACTCTTGCCACTTCGCTCGCCGCGATTTCCCCTTCATAGGGGCAGCCTAAAACGCAGGACACATAGCCACGCACTGGGATATTGGCGGCTTTTGCCATGTCCATCAACGGGATAAAGCGTTCAATCGACTCTTCAATCGAACAGTTGATATTGCGTTGGCTAAAGCTTTGTGACGCCGCACCAAAGATAGCGACTTCGGAAGCGTTTGCATCCAGCGCCAGCTCTAAGCCTTTGACATTAGGGGTGAGGGCGCTGTAAACCACGCCCGCTTGACGGCGAATTTGGCGCAATACGTCACCGCTATCGGCCATTTGTGGCACCCATTTGGGTGACACAAAACTGCCTGCTTCAATTCGCTTCACGCCCGCATCGGCGAGGGATTCAATCAAGGCGACTTTGGCCTGTGTCGGGACGGCGGCTTCATTCTGCAAGCCATCACGTGGCCCCATCTCGAACAGGCTAACCCTATCCGAGCTGGCGCTTACCGAGGTCGCGCTTAAGTTCGAAAGATCCAGCGCAGACATTTAGGCTTCCTCACTCTGGGCTTTGGGCTCAACATGGAGCAGCACAGCGCCATCGCTCACTAACTCGCCCGCCTTGAAGTAGAACTCGGTAACAATACCGTCGAAGGGCGCTTCGATGGTGTATTCCATCTTCATCGCTTCCATCACCAGTAGCCCTTGTCCCGCCTTCACCTCTGCACCGACTTCCACTAAGTGGGTCACAACTGTGCCGTTCATCGGGGCCTTGAGTTTATCTTCATTACTGGACTCTGCCTCAACCACTTGGGTTTTAACCGCCGTGAAGTGATAACTGCCAGAGGGTAAAAACAACGTAAAATCATCGCCCTGGGCGCTGACAGGCACTTTACTCTTATGGCCGTTGATTTCGGCTAACAGTAAATCCTGCTTAAGCTCACCACTAAGGGACTTGCTCACTTGGCCATCAACTGTGGGTTGGGATAATTGGTAGTGATCGCCAAAGTCTAATAGCACTAATTGTTGTAACTCGTGGGCATCGTCGAGCAGGGCAATAGTATGCTGGCTGACACTGTTGAGTCTAAAGCCACTGACTTGGCCCCAAGGCGAGTAAGGATCGGCGCTATTAATTGCCTGTGCCTTGGCGGCTTCTTTACGGGCAAGCACTTGATACAGCGCGGCAAAAGCGATAGCCGTATCGGTTTCGCTCGAAGCACTACCAATCAGCGCATCGCCGTAACGGTTGATAAAGTCGGTGCTAAAATCCGCCTTGGCGAAGGCGGGATGCTCGGCAATATTGGCCAAAAATTCAATATTGTGCTTAAGCCCGCTGATTTGGTAGGACTCGAGTGCATGCACTAGGCGCTGTAGCGCACGTGGGCGCGACTCATCCCACACAATGAGCTTTGCTATCATAGGATCGTAGAAATTACTGATCACATCGTTTTCACGGATGCCGGAGTCGATACGCACGTATTTGCTTTGCTCGGGCTCGCGCAGGAAATTGAGCTTACCGCTGGCGGGTAAAAACTCATTTTGCGGATCTTCAGCGTAAATACGCACCTCAAAGGCGTGTCCATGGATACGCACTTCGTCCTGTTTGAGCGGTAAAGGCTGACCACTGGCGACCATTAACTGCCATTTGACTAAGTCTTGGCCCGTCACCATTTCGGTCACCGGATGCTCTACCTGCAGACGAGTATTCATCTCCATAAAGTAGAAGCTATTGTCGGTATCTAATAGGAATTCAACGGTTCCCGCGCCAACATAATCGATCGCCTTGGCGGCAGCTACAGCGGCTTCTCCCATTTGGGCGCGCAGTTCATCGCTTAAACCGGGTGCTGGCGCTTCTTCGACCACTTTTTGATGGCGGCGCTGAATCGAACAGTCGCGATCCGATAAGTAAATTGCATTGCCAAAGGTATCGGCAAACACTTGGACTTCGACATGGCGAGGCTGGCGTAAATAACGCTCCATCAATAACTTATCGTTACCGAAGGAGGAGGCCGCTTCACGGCGTGCCGAGTTGATGGCGTCCATGATTTCGCCTTCATGCTCAACGATACGCATACCTTTGCCACCGCCACCGTAGGCGGCTTTAATCAGCATCGGAAAGCCGATTTTTAAGGCTTCAGCCTTGAGGGTGGTATCGGTTTGATCGTCGCCATGGTAACCCGGCACTAAAGGCACTTGCGCCGCCGTCATAATGGCTTTGGCCGCACTCTTGCTGCCCATGGCATCGATAGCATCGCTGCCAGGGCCAACAAATACGATTCCTGCCGCCTCACACTTGCGGGCAAAGTCGGCGTTTTCCGATAAGAAGCCATAGCCTGGGTGAATGGCTTGCGCCTGGGCTTTTTTGGCGATTTCAATAATCAAGTCGCCCTTCAGGTAAGAATCCGCCGGGGCGCTGCCACCTAAGTAAAACGATTCATCGGCCATAGCAACATGGCGGGCGTTTTTATCGGCATCGGAATATAAGGCAACGGTGCGAACGCCCATGGCCTGCGCGGTTCTGATAATGCGGCAGGCGATTTCACCACGGTTAGCAATTAAAAGCTTAGTGAACATGCTGTTAGTCAACATCAAAGAACTCCTTGAGTATCTGTTGGCGTGTGCCAGTTCGGCTGACGTTTCTCAAAAAAGGCGTTTAAGCCTTCTTGGCCTTCATCAGATACCCGAATGCGGGCGATGCGCTCGCTGGTGTAATCAATCGTATCTTGGTCTATCACGCCGTCTTCGAGGCGGGCGAGTAGGGTCTTTACCCATGCCATGCCCTGCGGACTGTTGGCGAGCAGCGCGGTGATAATCGGCTGCGCTGCGGCCGCCAAGTCGTCGTTTATCTCATGGATAACATTGAGTTTAAGTGCCGTTTGCGCATCAAAACGCTCCGCAGTCAGCATATAGCGGCGTGAGGCGCGATTGCCCATGGCGCGGGCAACGTAGGGGCTAATCACCGCAGGGATAAGCCCAAGTTTGACTTCGCTTAAGCAGAAGCTGGCACGCTCGGTGGCGATGGCAATATCACTGGCGCAGATTAACCCAAGCGCGCCGCCAAAGGCTGCCCCTTGGACTAAGGCGATAGTGGGTTTTGGAAAGGTATCTAAATCCTGCATCAGCTTGGCCAGCGCCTTGGCGTCATTCAGGTTTTGATCAAAATCCATCTTGGCTTGTTTGCGCATCCAGTTTAAGTCGGCGCCTGCGCTGAAGTTTTTGCCATTGGCTTTTAATACCAGCAGTTTGCAGTCTTTGTGCTCGGCAAAATAACCGAGGACGGCGATCATTTCGCTGATCATCACCTCATCGAAGGCGTTGTGCACTTCTGCTCGGTTAAGGATCAACTCGCCGACGCCGTTATTCAGCGCATAGCTGACGTGCTGCAAATTGCCTAAGGATTGAGTGCTAGTGTTCTGGTGTTGTGTGTCAGTCATTATTATTCCCGTCATATTTATCCCCTCTATGAGTGATACGTAAGGCATCGCAAGATGCGTTACATACGGAAGACGCCGAAGCGGGTGTCTTCGATAGGGGCATTTAATGCGGCTGACAGGGCAAGGCCCACCACATCACGGGTTTGCGCCGGGTCGATAATGCCGTCATCCCACAGGCGTGCGCTGGCGTGGTAGGGATGACCCTCTTTATCGTATTGGGCAATAATCGGTGCTTTAAAGGCCTTTTCGTCCTCAGCAGACCATTCTTCACCTTTACGGGCTAAACCGTCGCGGCGTACTGTCGCTAATACGCCAGCGGCTTGCTCGCCACCCATCACAGAGATGCGTGCATTGGGCCACATCCACATCATGGTCGGTTCGAAGGCGCGGCCGCACATACCGTAGTTACCCGCGCCGTAGCTGCCACCGATAATCACAGTGAATTTAGGAACATTGGCGCAGGATACTGCGGTCACCATCTTGGCGCCGTGCTTAGCGATACCTTCGTGTTCGTACTTTTTACCTACCATAAAGCCGGTGATGTTTTGCAGGAACAATAGCGGGATCTTGCGCTGGCAGCACAGCTCGATAAAGTGCGCGCCTTTTTGCGCCGATTCGGAGAATAAAATGCCGTTGTTGGCCACAATCCCCACGGGATAGCCGTGAATGCGGGCAAAACCACAGACCAAAGTCGCACCATAGTTAGCTTTAAACTCATCAAAGTCGGAGTCGTCGACAATGCGGGCGATCACTTCTTTCACATCGAAGGGCTTTTTCAAGTCGGTGCCGACGATGCCATAGAGTTCGTTGATATCAAACTTAGGTGGCTTAACCGGGCTCAGCAGACTATTGATTTGTTTTTGATGATTCAGACGCAGCACAGCGCGGCGGGCAAGCTCTAAGGCATGCTCATCGTTTTGGGCTAAGTGATCCGCGACACCTGAAATTTTAGTGTGTACATCGGCGCCGCCGAGTTCTTCGGCGCTGACTTCTTCACCGGTCGCGGCTTTAACTAACGGCGGCCCAGCTAAGAAGATAGTGCCTTGTTCTTTAACGATAATCGATTCATCGGCCATGGCAGGCACATAGGCGCCGCCCGCAGTACACAGACCCATCACCACCGCAATTTGTGGAATTCCCTTGGCGGACATTTGCGCTTGATTGTAGAAAATTCGGCCGAAATGGTCGCGATCCGGGAAGACTTCATCCTGACGGGGCAAGTTAGCGCCGCCAGAGTCGACTAAATAGATACAGGGCAGATGACAACGGCTGGCAATCTCCTGTGCCCTTAAGTGTTTTTTGACCGTGATAGGGTAGTAAGTGCCGCCTTTGACCGTGGCATCGTTGGCGATAATCATGCACTCTACGCCGCTCACTCGGCCGATACCGGCAATAATCCCTGCGGCGGGCACTTCTTCGTCATAGACTTCAAATGCCGCAAATTGCGACAATTCTAAAAAGGGCGAACCTGCGTCGAGGAGTTTCTCAACCCGTTGACGAGGTAGGAGTTTACCGCGGGCCAAATGGCGCTCTAGGGCAACGGGGCCACCGCCGAGTTCAATTTTGGCGAGTTTGGTTTTGAGATCGGCCACGAGGGCGGCCATATCGTCGGATTTGGCTTTAAATTCATCGCTACGGGCGTTGATACGACTGCTTAATTGCGTCACGTTGATTGTCCTTATAAAGCGGTAACTCAGTATCCGTTGGCTCGGTGGGCGAGGGGCATGAAAGGCTAAAGCTCGTCATGCACCATTCGCCCTTGGCTGCTTATTTCGATTCGTTAAAGAGCTCGCGGCCAATCAGCATACGGCGAATTTCTGAGGTGCCGGCGCCAATCTCATAGAGTTTGGCATCGCGCAGTAAGCGGCCAGTGGCATACTCGTTGACGTAACCGTTACCGCCGAGCAATTGAATGGCATCCAGTGCCATTTTGGTCGCCAGCTCCGCGCTGTAAAGAATGGCGCCCGCGGCGTCTTTGCGGGTGGTTTCACCGCGATCGCAGGATTTCGCCACGCTATACACATAGGCCTTAGCGGCGTTCATGCCAGTGTACATATCGGCTAATTTGCCCTGTACTAATTGGAATTCACCGATGGATTTGCCAAATTGCTCACGCTCGTGGATATAAGGCACAACGATGTCCATACAGGCGTTCATGATCCCAAGCGGTCCGCCTGAGAGCACGACGCGTTCGTAATCTAAGCCGCTCATCAGCACTTTGACGCCATTGTTGAGGCCGCCGAGAATGTTTTCCTCTGGCACTTCGACATCTTCAAACACCAGTTCGCAGGTGTTTGAACCGCGCATGCCTAATTTGTCGAGTTTTTGCGCTTGGCTGAAACCTTTAAAGCCACGCTCAACGATAAAGGCGGTGATACCGTGGGCGCCTTTGGTTAAGTCGGTTTTTGCATAAATCACATAGGTATTGGCATCGGGACCGTTGGTGATCCACATTTTGTTGCCATTGAGGATATAGCGGTCGCCTTCTTTACGGGCGTGCAGCTTCATTGAAACCACATCGGAGCCGGCATTGGGCTCACTCATTGCCAGTGCGCCGATATGCTCACCGCTCACTAGTTTGGGTAAATATTTGGCTTTTTGTGCAGCATTACCGTTACGGTTAATTTGGTTGACGCACAGGTTAGAGTGGGCGCCGTAACTTAAGCCGATAGAGGCCGAGGCGCGGGAAATCTCTTCCATGGCGACCACGTGGGCAAGATAGCCCATATTTGCGCCGCCGTATTCCTCAGGCACAGTGACACCTAAAAGCCCCATCCCACCCAGCACGGGCCAAAGTTCATTGGGAAAGGCGTTATCGTGATCCACTTTCGCAGCAATCGGTGCGATTTCATTCGCGGCAAAATCCTGCACCGCATCGCGCAGCATATCGACATCTTCGCCTAGGCCAAAATTAAGACTGGTGTAGAGTGAGTTCATTGCTTGTGTCCTTTCAGATGTTCTAATTTATATTTTTATGATTATTAGGTGCTTGAGTCTTTAAATCTGTCTTGCTTTGCGTGATGTATCCCTGTCACGCGGTCGTACCAACTGAGGTGCTCGTTAATGTTATGCTCGCAAGCCTCGAAGGCATTAGGCCTTAGCCTTGCTTTCTTCTAGGGCGAGGCGGCATTGCTGCTCGGCTGAATTTAGCTCCATCAGGACCACTTTAATGTCGTCCATTTGCTGCTGTAGGGCAGATTTCTTTTCTTCCACCAGGGCAAGCATGGTATTGAGCTGGGTGGTGCTGCTCTTGTCGGCATCGTAAAGTTCGAATAGGCGACGGGTTTCTGCCAGAGAGAATCCAAGGCGCTTGCCGCGCAGGATAAGTTTGAGTCGAACTCTGTCTTTAAGACTGTAAATGCGGGTTTGACCGCGACGTTTTGGCTTAAGTAAGCCTTGGTCTTCGTAGAAACGAATGCTTCGGGTCGTGATATCAAACTCTTTAGAGAGATCACTGATCGAATAAGTCGTTTGTGGCGTGTTAGTTGCGCTCATTCAGGCACCTTAGTTAATCATTTTTATGCAAGATATATGAAGTTTACGTAAAGGTAAAGATTGTGGTGTGGTTAGTCGATTTTTTTTGTCAATTCTTGTTGCCACTTGGCTCAAGCTATGTTGTTTAACATGTTGATAAATATTACGTTAGCTTGAACTCAAACAAGTGTTTTTTTAGGTGAGTCCCCCATATTGCCTTAAGGCTCCACGGGGGAAGAGAACTTATTAAGTGGTGGCGTTAAGGCTGGCGTGTAAGCCGTTATTCCAACGTATTGAGCAAGCCATCATCGGCTAACACACCCTCATAGGTTGGGCGATTTAATGCTTCGATAAGTACCGGGTCACGTGTGTATATATCATTGTAAAATTTGATTTTTCCGTTTTTGATGGTCACGGTCCAATACATAATCAAAATATCTAAGGGCTGATCTAAAAACAGGTTTTCTGTTTTTCCCTCTGCAAGTTTGCGATTGAGCGTTTCACTGGACCAATTCGCATTGGCGCTCAGCAGTTTATCGGCGAGCACGAGGGGATCTTTTACTCGAATACAACCGTGACTGAAGGCTCTATTGGTTTGCTCGAATAGATTTTTCGATGGCGTATCATGCAGATAAATTGAATATTGGTTTGGGAAGATAAATTTAACTAAACCAAGGGAGTTATCTTCCCCTGGCCCCTGCACAAACCAGTAGGGAAAGTTTTTGCGGGTCATACTGTGCCAATCGATGCCGCGAGCATCGACGGGCGTGCCCGAGGCTTCAACGACTTTAAAGTGCTTTTTTTGCAGATAATCGGGATCTTTACGTAAGTGGTTGATGATCTCCGTGGAGATACTGCGGGGCACGGTCCAAGTGGGATTGACAACCACATATTTTAATTTGGATTTAAACAATGGCGTCTTAGCGTCGATTTTGCCGATGATAATGTCGGTACGCCAGTTTAAGTTATTGTCTTTAAATAGTAATAATTCGTAGCCAGCCAAATTAACCAGCAGATAGTTTGCCGGCAAGTTGGCTGATAGCCAGCGGGCACGCTCGAGGTTAATGCGGATCTGCTCGACCCTTTGTGTATAGGGAACATTTAACGCCGCCATTGTGCCTGCGCCTATCACCCCATCGGCCTTAAGGCTGTGGTCAGTTTGAAATTGACGTACCGCAGCTTCAAGCGTGCTGTCATAAGTTAAGGGCTCGTTTACGGCGGCGCTATTCTCCGCTGGCGAGCTTGCTGCTAAGTAACCTAACTCTTTTAGCCGTGTGGCAATGCTTTGTACCGAGGGGGAAGTGCTACCGGGTTTAATGACTTCCGTATAAGGAATCGTGGTAAAGGGATAGCGAGCGGCCAAGTCTTTGTACTGGGCAAGATACTGTTTAAGCTGGTGATATGGCGCAATCTTAGGCGCTAAGCCTGTAATCGCCTCGGCCACAGTGTGCGCTTTAATGTGTTCTTCAAGCTGTTTTAATGTGGTATCAAAATCCAGATGAGCTTCATCATAGTTCCAGGTTTTGCCGAGCATACTGGGATTGACTTTGCCATTAAGTAAATGAATAGCATAGGTAATAATTCCATCGGTTAGTAGCACTTCAAATACACTACTGCGATATTCATCTTGCCAATTCGATGCACTCAGTTGTTGGTAAAGTTCGACCAACTTGGGATAGTGGTAATCTTCCTTCGCAAGACCCTCTTCATCGGCACTTTTAATTACATCGAGTAGCGTGCCCGCATAGTCTTTATCCTCCCAGAGCGCTTGATATTGGCGCACTTGATAGACCCGTGAGAGTAACTTAGCGCTGATGATCTGAGTGTTATCTACGTTAGCCCGCTCACCGATAGACAGGGGTTCGAGTAATGCTTCAAGTTGTTGGGTCGAAGCAAAACAAGCCGTACTGACAAGATTGATGAATAGGAGTAGACCGAGTTTGACTTGGCTGAAGCGGCGCATAATGAGTATTTCTTTCCGTGAAAAATCCATTAAAGACATAAGATTATGTGGAAGTCTTCTACACGGCAAGTGTTAGATGGTCTATCTCTTCGGATTTATTTTTTAACCCCAGTATATCCCTTAGTCTAATGGGGGAATAATGCGTGGCAGGTCATAATCAACCTCGGAAGGAAGGGGAGAGTTTCATCTGTGTTTACACGGATGAGTGTCATGATGGGAGGCCTTATGACAGATGTTGGACAACAATTACATCAGACATCTATTGCGAATAAACAGGCATTTTGGCAACAAGCCGCCAAGGCTTTAGATTGGGTTACGCCAAGCAAACAAATATTAGATGAAAGCGAGGCACCATTTTACCATTGGTTTAGCGATGGTGAGTTAAACACGTGTTATAACGCGATAGACCGACATGTGTTAGCGGGACGTGGTGAGCAGATTGCGATTCATTACGTTAGCCCAGTAACCGAAACCGAATACAGTATTACCTATCACGAACTGCAGGCTCAGGTAGCAAGGCTTGCAGGGTATTTGCGTACTATGGGGGTGACAAAGGGTGATCGGGTGGTTATTTACATGCCGATGGTACCCGAAACGGCCTATGCCATGCTTGCCTGCGCGCGCATTGGCGCCATTCATTCGGTGGTATTTGGTGGCTTTGCGGCCAATGAACTTGCTACCCGTATCAATGATGCCAAACCTAAGCTGGTAATGTCTGCCTCCTGCGGGATTGAACCTTCAGGGGTGGTGCCCTATAAGCCCTTACTAGATAAAGCATTAAATGAAGCGGTGCACAAGGTTGAGCATTGCTTGATTTTAAACCGCCCTCAATATGAAGCGCAGATGCAAACTGGTCGAGACGCCGATTGGCAGACCGCGCTTAAAGGATGCGAAAGCGTTGATTGCGTCACGGTAAATGCCACCGATCCTTTATATGTGCTCTATACCTCTGGCACTACAGGCCAACCTAAAGGGGTGGTGCGTGACAATGGTGGTCATGCGGTCGCATTAGCTTGGTCGATGGCCAATATTTATGATATTCATCAAGGCGATGTGTTTTGGGCGGCATCGGATGTAGGTTGGGTTGTTGGTCATTCCTATATTGTTTATGGTCCGTTACTCGTGGGGGCGACCACGCTGTTATATGAAGGCAAACCCGTTGGCACACCCGACCCCGGCGCCTTTTGGCGTACGATTGCCAAGTATCAAGTTAAAAGCTTTTTCACCGCGCCCACAGCGATTCGCGCTATTAAGCGGGAAGATCCCAACGGCGAATTCATTCAAGGTGTTGATTTAAGCTGCTTGAAGAATGTCTTTTTGGCTGGGGAGCGCTGCGATCCCGACACCCTGCATTGGGCTGAAGACAAGTTACATAAACCGGTTATCGATCATTGGTGGCAAACTGAAACAGGTTGGCCAGTAGCCGCGAATCTAATGGGGGTGGCGCCGATTGCGGTTAAAGCCGGCTCACCGGGGCGACCCGTGCCTGGATACGAAGTTGATGTCGTCGATGAGCTTGGCGCTAAAGTGGCGGCGAATGTCTCTGGTAATGTGGTGATAAAATTACCCTTGCCACCGGGCACGCTCACAACGCTCTGGCAAAACAACAAACGTTATCAAGACAGTTACTTATCTATGTACCCAGGCTATTACCTCACGGGAGATGCAGGCTACATGGATGAAGAGGGTTATCTCTACATTATGAGCCGCATCGATGACATCATTAACGTTGCGGGTCATCGTCTCTCTACTGGGCGGTTTGAAGAGGTGCTGTGCCAGCATCCCGATGTGGCCGAAGCCGCCGTGATTGGTGTTGATGACAAATTAAAGGGCCAAGTGCCATTAGGCTTAGTGGTACTTAAAAAGGGCGTGACTATTACGGATGAGGAGCTGCATAAGCAGTTAATTGCACTCGTTCGTCAAGAAATTGGTCCCGTTGCATCCTTTAGGTTGGTGAGCGCGATTCAAAAGCTGCCGAAAACCCGCTCGGGTAAAATCCTGCGCGGCACTATGCGTAAAATTGCCGATAATCAGCAATATACGGCGCCAGCGACCATTGAAGATCCGCAGACCCTCGATTTAGTCCGCACGACCTTAACCCGCATGGGCTATGCCGATGCTTTAGTGGGCTAGAGTGAGCGGCTCAAGTTAACGACTTAAAAAGTTAAGATCGTCAAACAAAAGAGCAAGCGATAGTCTTTTTTGATTATCGCTTTCTTATTTAGATTTAGACGAATGCTTAGAGCACTTGCCCTTATTCGTCACATTTTGGTAGTCTAGCCTGCATTCTTAATAGAGCTTTGCGTCGACAGTGCACTATTAAGGCTAAGGCGCCGGATCTTAAGCGGTACTGCGGACATTCATTATCCTTATTGCTTTTGACCCATTAACATTTCACAACGGCTTAGGGACGACCCTAAATACGCCGATATCAATTTGGGGACGACCCCGTATGGGAGTTCTCTATGAGCTGGTTACTGTTAATTCTTGCTGGACTTTTTGAAATTGGTTGGGCCATCGGACTCAAATACACCGATGGTTTTACTCGCTTGTGGCCGAGTGTGTTTACTTTGCTCTCCATGGCGTTCAGTGTGTTGCTACTGGGCCTCGCCGTTAAGCAATTGCCGATAGGCACGGCTTATGGGGTGTGGGTTGGCATAGGTGCCATGGGCACGGCAATTGCGGGCATTATTCTCTTAGGCGAGGGAGTGAGCTTGCTGAAAATCGCCAGCTTAATCCTCATTTTGCTTGGCGTACTCGGCTTAAAACTCGCTCATTAATCAATTTACTTCCCCAAGGAAGAACTTGCCCAAGATGTATACGATTGGTAAAGATGTTTATGAGATTTGGGAATATTCTCCTGAAAAAACAACGCATCTTGATTTGCAATCGAGTTTGCCAATCGTATGCATCGTCTCTTCTCTCTGGTAATTAAGTTACAAAGGCCGATATAATTACTGCTCCAAATTGGTTATTTCTAACCTCTGTGACCCGTGGGAATTATATAATGCAAAACCACAGCAATTTTAATGAGATTGGCGTGATAGGCCTTGGCGTAATGGGTAAAAACCTTGCGCTAAACATCGCCGACAATCAATATCGCGTCAGTGCCTTCGATCTCGATCCTGTTAAAGTCAACGGGGTTTTACAACAAGAAAAACAAGAACGTGTAGGACAGGACCTGCGTATTACAGGCTGTGCTAATCTTTCAGAAATGTTAGCAAGCCTCGCTCAACCCCGTATTCTCGTGCTGTCTGTCCCTGCGGGTGCGCCTGTGGATGGGGTATGCCATGCCCTGATTTCTGCTGGTATCGAAGCGGATGACATCGTAATCGATACGGGCAACAGTCTTTGGACTGACACCGTTGAACGCGAAAAGCGTTATCAAGGCAAATTTATCTTCTTCAGCTCAGCCGTTTCGGGCGGTGAGGTTGGTGCGCGTTTTGGGCCTTCATTAATGCCAAGCGGCGATCTTGGCGCATGGCAACATGTTGCGCCGATTTGGAAGGCTATTGCCGCTAAGGTTGACCCTAAAACGGGGCTGCCGATTGAGCGTTTTGAGCCGGGAAATCCGGTGACCGAAGGCGAACCTTGCACGACCTATATTGGGCCTGCGGGTGCTGGGCATTATGTGAAAATGGTGCATAACGGTATTGAATACGCCGATATGCAGCTGATTTGCGAAGCCTATCAATTAATGCACGATGGCTTAGGCATGAGCGCAGCGCAGGTAGGTGAGGTGTTCGAACGCTGGAATAAGGGCAGTTTAAACAGTTATCTGATGGGGATCAGCGCCGAGGTGCTCAAACAGGCGGATCCGCTAACGGGTAAACCGTTAGTTGAGATGATCCTCGATAAAGCAGGGCAGAAGGGCACTGGACTTTGGACTGCGGTGAGCAGTTTACAAATAGGTTGTCCGGCTCCCACTATTGCCGAAGCGGTTTATGCGCGCGCGGTGAGCACCCAAAAATCCCTTCGTGTTGAGCTCAGTAAAAAGCTTGCTGGCCCCTTATCTCCTGCGATGGATGAAAACCAAAAAGCCACCTTAATCGATGCCTTAGAGAGTGCGCTCTATTGCGCTAAGGTCTGTTGCTACGCTCAAGGTTTCCAACTGATGGCGATGACGGCGCAGGAGCAAAAATGGCAACTCGATTTTGCTGAGATTGCGAAAATCTGGCGTGCGGGTTGTATTATTCGTGCCACCTTCTTGCAATCGATAACCCAAGCTTATCAAGCGGATGCTGACTTAAGTTGTTTGTTAATGGCAGACACCTTTGCAACTACCTTATCAGAAAAACAAACAGCGTGGCGCAGTGCTGTGGCGGCGGCGGTTATGCAAGGGATCCCAGTGCCTTGCATTAGCTCGGCACTGGCCTATTACGACAGTTATCGCAGTGAGACCTTGCCAGCTAATTTGCTCCAAGGACAACGGGACTTTTTTGGTGCCCATACTTTTGAACGTTTAGATAAGCCAGCCGGTGAGAAATACCATTTAGATTGGAGTGCCACAAACAGAGTTTTAATTAAACTCTAGATAAAATAATTGAATAGCCCCTAGAAATAGGGGCTTTTTTATTGGTCGTATCTGTTTAATAACTCAAATTTGTTTTATAAATGTTAATGATTCGACAGTTTAACCGTTTGTTATTCTATATTTTGGGACGGTTTAATTTTGCTATTTTAATATTTTTAAAGAATTTGAAGATTCAAAATGTAAAAATTTATGTAATTTAAACAGTTTGTTGTCTTGTAATTTTAAAAAGCAAATAAAATTATTATTTTTTGTTTTTAATCTATTTTTTGATGTCTTATTTATTGTCTGTCTTTATCTGTTCTTAATTTTATCTGCTGATAAAATAATCGAATAAACCTATTCAGTCTTTCATTCTGTTTATATTTGTTTTCATAATTATTTCCTTTGTGTTAAATCTTTGCTTCCCATTTGATGCTTGTATTTTATAAGAGATCATAGGGTATAACTAAAATAACAGAACTTAATGCGGAATAATCTTAATCAACATTATCACGCCAAATTAAGTTGTAATAAGTAATGAGAAGAAGGAATGTCTATTATGCGTATGTCCATTGTTGCATTAAGCATCACGGCGGCCTTATTGGCTGGCTGTGGGAGCGATGATAAGAAGACTCCGGCACCTGTGCCTAAAGTGAATACTGCCCCGACCACCGCGGATATGACTGTTGATGTGTCACAGTCGATTCTTTTTACTGGAAAACTTGAGGGGACGGATGCCGAAGGTGGTTTAACTTATTCTTTAGTGGACCCTGCCGATCTCAAACTCGGCACCTTTACGCTAGTCAATAAAAGCACGGGTGAATTTACCTATGCATCTGATGCCAATGAAGGGACAGAGGTGGTTCGGTTCAAAGTCTCCGATGGCCAATTACAGGCTGAAGCCAATCTGACAATCAATATTAAGCATGGCGATCCACTCTTTACCTACCAATGGCATTTAAAAAACACTGGGCAGAATGCTTTTGCGGCTAACCGCGGTGTTGCCGGTGAAGATATGAATGTGAGCGGTGCAATTTCAGATAATGCTATGGGACAAGGCGTGATTGTCGCGGTGGTCGATAGCGGCTTAGAAATTGCTCATCCAGATCTAACAAATAACACTGTAAATGGTGGTTCATACAATTTAATTACAGGTACTGTTGATCCAACACCTTTCTCTGGGTCTGCTACAGCAGCTCATGGTACAGCAGTAGGAGGGATTATTGCTGCAGAAGGTTGGAACGGTATTGGTGGTCGCGGTGTGGCACCTAAGGCAAAATTAATAGGCTTTAACTTTTTAGATGAAGATCCAACGGGTAAAGTGACAAACGTACAAACATTTGAAAACTTTGCTAAATCCCACGGTGCCAGTGCCTATAGCGATAGTGCACGCGTTTTTAACCAAAGCTATGGTTACAGCGTGCCATTCCCTCATGGGTTTGATGAGGATGAAACCGAAGTTTATCAAGATATTGCAACGCAAAGCTTCGATGGCAAAGGCAGTATTTTCGTTAAGTCCGCGGGTAATGGGTATGACTACTATCGTTTCCGTACTTTCTGGTTACCGGGAGATTACTTCACGGCAACGACGGAAAATCCCGCTAACCACGGCTTACCTTTCCATAATTCCAACATGTCCTCTGACAATGCTAACGTTTATAACTTAGTTGTTAGTGCAATTAATGCTAAGGGTAAACTTTCTAGCTATTCATCCGTGGGCTCGAATATTTTTGTCACAGCACCTGGTGGTGAGTATGGTGATAATGATCCTGCGATAGTTACTACCGACTTTATGGGATGTGTGAAGGGCTCTGCAATCGCAGAAGATAGACCAAGCACGCCATTCCACGGTGGTTTAAACCCGTTAAACCCCAATTGTGATTACACATCGACAATGAACGGTACCTCGTCTGCGGCACCTAACACTTCGGGAGCTGTCGCTGTCATTATGAGTGCTAATCCAGATCTCACTTGGCGTGATATTCGCTATATTTTGGCAAAGACAGCTACCAAAGTTGATGCGGATATTGCGCCTAAAACCGTGACCATTGGTGAGGGTGAAGGTGCGCCAGTGTATGCGGCTATCCCTAGTTGGTTACAAAACGCGGCGGGTTTTTCATTCCATAACCTCTATGGTTTTGGTCGAGTGAATTTAACTGAAGCCGTTAAGCTCGCCAAATCCTATGCACAGGACTTAGGTGACTATGTCGTAACCGAGTGGCAAGCAAGCGCAGCGCTCACCAAAGCGATTCCCGATGCCGATATTAATGGCGTGACGGATACCCAAGTAGTCGCTGACGATTTAGTGATTGAAGCCGTGCAAATTGAGCTGACTGCCGATCACCTGCGTCTACCGGATTTAGCGGTAGAGCTGATTTCGCCTGCAGGTACTAAGAGTGTGTTGATGACACCTTATAACGGTTTAGTTTACCAAGGGGTGATGGATAAGAATGATCCGGATGATCTTGTTAAAGGCTATGATGCAACACCTATGTTATCAAATGCCTTCTATGGCGAATCATCAAAAGGTGAATGGACAATCAAGCTAATTGATGTGAATAGCGGTAGCTATCGATTTGTTAAATACGATCAAGGCTATATCTCAATCCCTAACGAAGCCGATGGCAAACTGAAAGGTTGGTCAATTCGTTTCCATGGCCATGCCGCCAAGTCTGCATCTTAAGGAGTAACCAATGAAAGCGTTAAATTTATCATTAGTAGCTGTTGCACTTTCACTGTCAGTTCAAGCAATGGCACATGACAAGATCGAACTCACTGAACCTCAAGCTGAGTCTAAAGGTGTTCAAGTGAGCCGTGCCGAGTTTCTCGGTTTAGATACACCCTACTTTGTTAAAACTGAGACAGGGATTAAACAGGCTAAGCAATTGGTTAAAGGGCAGAAAGTGGTGACTCAATCGGGTAAACCCTTTGCCGAAATGACCGGAAAGTTAGTGGTTAAGCTAAAACCAGGTGTATCAGCCGATGATTTTGCTAAGACTCACGGTTTAAAAGTTGATTGGCAGAATGACAATAACTTATTGCTGCTTGCCGCCGAAGAAGGTACTGATTTAATTGGCTTAATTCAAGCGGTTAAAGCCTCGCCTGAAGTGGAGCGTGCTAAGTTAGATCGCGCACTCGCCAAGCAAGAAATTCAGTAAGCCATTTAGCGAAGTTAAAAGGTGAATAAAGGGCCGCAAGGCCCTTTATTATGAGTTAATTATTAATATGAGCCTATTAATATCAGAGGCTTTATCGTAAAACGACCAATAATATAACCGCTTAGCGCTAAACTATCTGGTTCACGATGGGTTTACAGATTACAATCTGCTTTTATGCCTTGGGGCCGTGCTTCACTCGGTTTTAGCGCATGATTACCATGGACCATATTTGCATTATTCCATGTACTTTTTCCATACGAGTGGTTGCATTGTTCAGCCCGAAGGTCTCACCAACTCAAGTCTCAATATGAACTACTGGAATAGCGATAACTTTGAAGGATTAAAGTCGATAGGGACTCAGTATTCGGCTCTGAAGGGGTATGAACTTTTTGGCCAATATTGTCTGCAAAAAGAGCAAGGACTAAAGAAGCAAGCGATTGCGACGGTGAACACATTTGTGTCGCACTGTAAGAGCCAATCTTTGACTAAGCAAAGGCAAATAGCTGAAGAACTATCATCCTTAGGTTATTGGCAGCGTGAAACACACCAGCAACTCGCTTATCCTCTTATCGTACTGCTTAAAGGTGTGCTAACCCAATGGGCAGTAGATGAGCCCAATAATCCCATTCCCCACAAATGGTTAGGCTATATTGGTGAGGATATCGCCTCCTATGAAAGGGCGTTGGCGCTTGAGCCTAACGATGAAATTTGTCTTACTCAAGTTGCGTTGGCCCATTTAAACAGTGTCGATTTTCAGACCCACCATTTATCTGAATCTGTATTGTTGGGCGATATAGTGCGAGCAAAAGACTCACTAGCGTCAGCACACACATTAATCGAGCGATTACAAACGCAGGAGAGTAAATCAAGGCTGCAAAACAGGCATGATTATTACCAGTCAATGATAAATTGCTGGGAGGAGTATTCCACTCATACTGTGGCTGAGTCGTTTCCGGATTGGTGCGCCGCTAAAGGCGAGCAGTTTGATTTTTGGTCAATTATTTATTATCGGCGCTGAGTTAATTGCTTGTTGGATTGCATGACTGAGTAATATGTGAAGCAAATTGCGTCATCGCGGCTGCAAATTACGCGATAAAACAACAATAGGCTTTTACTGAATAAGCATGATGAAAACCGTATGAGAGTGTCACGCGCATTTATTTAAGTGCTCCTTTAGGCTGAACTGTTAGCTTCTATCAAGGCAGCCAGCCTTCAAAATATGACTGATTAACGAATGTCATATTCAGATTACATATACAGATTACATATACAGATAGTGTGATATCAAAAGAGGTCAATTATTAGCTTGGCTTAACGGCTAGTTGCACTAAATTGTCCCATAGCGCCTGTGCCACAGGGCCTAGTGGCGAGTGGGGCGGCCGCATCACATAGTAATCAAGTTGGATCAGGTTTTGTCTTTCTTGTAGTTCAAGCTGTTGTAAGCTTCCTTCTGCGATGGCTTCTTCGACCATATAATAGGGAAGTTTTCCCCATCCCATCCCTCCTTGAATAAGCATTTTCTTCGTATAAAAATCATTCACATACCAACGGCGCTGCCCAGCTTGCACCCCAAATTCGATATTGGCGGTGCCAGTGCCAGTATCTTGGATCACAATTTGGTACTCGTTCACCAATTGCCTTACATGACTTAGGTGGGGATAACGGCTCAGTAAACGGGGGGAAGCAACATCCAATAAACTCCCTGAAAATAAATAACCAAGCTCATAATGGCTTGAGCGAAGCAGCTCAATACCGCCAGCTGAAATCGCAATATCGGCTTTGCCTTGATTTAGGGCTTCAAGTGCCCCGGTTAAATACTCTTGTTTAAGAATAATTTGTGTATGTGGAAACTCATTTTGTGTGCGCTCTAACATCGGCAAGATTCGAGCAAGATTAAAGGATGCCTCAAAGGCTAAGGTGATACTGGCCTCGTTACCTTTGGCTAAATGCTTGGCCACTTGGCGCATTTCCTGCGCTTCATTCAGTACGCGCTGGGCGTATTGCAATAGCTTTCGTCCCTCTTGGGTCAGTGCTAACCGATAACCTTGGCGGTCGAACAGCACTACATCTAGCTGGGATTCCAATTGTTTAATGCTCTGACTGATCGCCGGCTGGGTCTTATGGAGTTTGTCACTGGCGGCCTTTAGCGAGCCAGCGAGGGCGACGGTATTGAACATCAGCAGTTGTTCTAAGGTCATGGCAACACCCTTAAACAAATAAAGAATTATTTTAGAAGATGTTAGATATTATTCCATATTTATTTATTTTTTGTGGGCGCATAATCTCGCCATATGACAGTAGTGGGCACAAAATACGAGCCCACTACTTTGCGTTTAGGATACTGTTTAGTAAGAGTTTATACGGAATTAGGTCTAAAAGTGATGAGTAATGAGGTCGTTATGTCAATCAATCAATTATGTTTTGCCAAAGGTGAAAATAAAACCGCGGCTGAGGCTGACCCTCAAAAACTCTTTGTCTGTGCCAATACCTTAAATCGTGCGGCGGCTTTGGTAACGCTCGCCATGAGCATAGTGTTTTTATTCTCGGGCATGGGTAAGTTACTCAGCGTGCCGTTTTTCCATGCGCCCTTTAGCGTGATGAATTTACCAACGGGTTTTGGCTACTTTATCGGTGTGATTGAAGTGCTGGGTGCCATTGGCATTGGCTGGCGTGAATCTCGAGTCCTGTCGGCAACAGCATTACTGTCGGTGATGATGGGGGCCATTTACTACCACTTTAATTACGAAACCACCCTGAGCGCGCTACCCGCATTGTTATTATCTGCCTTGCTTTTTTTAATCATCAAGTTAGATGAAACCGTCGATAGATTAGTGCGTTTTCAACGTCAGCTGGTGGACATAAAAGCGGTTTTCTGATTTTGGCCGCCGCGCAGACAAGTTTCAATTTACAAGTGACAACTCACGGTTTAATCAAGAGACATTTACTATGACGTACGCGAACTCGGCTCAAATGCCAGTGCTGTTTGTTCCCCATGGTGGCGGGCCTTTACCATTACTTAATGATGCAAATCATCGGGAATTACGGTCATATTTATCCAAGGTGGCAGAGACTATTCCCACGCCCAAGGCGATTGTATTAGTTACCGCCCATTGGGAAGAGGCGCAGGTGACACTGTCGAGCCATTCTCATCCTGGTATGCTGTTCGATTACTATGGTTTTCCCCCTGAGGCTTATACGCTTTCTTATCCTGCACCCGGTGAGCCGCAGCTTGCGGAAACCATTGCCAGTTTACTTAAGGCAAGCGGCATTGAGGTACGGTTGGATAATCAACGCGCCTTCGATCACGGCACCTTTGTGCCACTTAAGTTGATGTATCCTGAGGCCAACATTCCTGTGGTGCAAATGTCCTTAGTGCAGCATCTGGATCCGAGTGCCCATATTGCTATCGGTGAAGCATTGGCATCATTACGTACCCAAGGGGTGCTGATTGTGGGGTCTGGCATGTCGTTTCACAATATGCGCGCGTTTTTCTCCGGCGATCCTAAGGTGTTGCCTCGCAGCCAAGCGTTTGATACTTGGTTAACCGATGTAGTGACATCAGGCGATAACCACGCCAAGGCACAATTAATCGATTGGCAATCAGCGCCAGAGGCGCGTTTTAGTCACCCAAGGGAAGAGCATTTAATTCCTTTACATGTGTGTTTTGGGGCGGCGCATTTACAGACGCCAAAAGCCACGCATCAATTTAGTGGCGTGTTATTTAACACGGCAATCTCGGCTTATCTCTGGTCTTAATTTGTCCCTAAAAGCAAAAGGTTCATCATGTTGTGCGTTTGGCGCATCATGACGAACCTTTTTTGTATTTTTAGCCTTGTCTATTTTAATCTAGCCAATTGGTGGCTGGCTCTTACTCAGTAATGGGGACAACTCTGAGATGTTGGTATTCCAGCTTAAGCGGTAAACACCAGTCCCACACTGAATAGGGTACTGAAAATCATAGTAAGTTTTGCTGTGCGTCCCAATAGTGGATTAAGCGCCTCACCCGATACAGCATAGAAATCGCTACTGAGTTTACGGGCGATAAGCAGAGATAAACCCGCCAACAATACCGGTAATCCAGGCAGAATGCCCAGTAAGAATCCCGCGATCACTAAACCAAAGGGTAAGTAAATTAAGGCTTGATACAAGACTTTGGCCTGTGCCTCGCCAATCCTCACGGCTAGGGTATGTTTGCCCGCTTGGGTGTCGGTGCGAATATCGCGGGTGTTGTTAACTAACATAATGGCGGCGTTAAATAAGCCAATCGCACAGCCAAGTAGCCACGCATTCAAATTAGTATCACCTGCCTGCAAATAATAACTGCCGACCACAGCCACTAAGCCAAAAAACACAAAGGCGGCAACTTCGCCTAGCCCGTGTGAGGCTAAAGGATAAGGACCGCCGCTGTAGCCGAGGGCGCCTAAAATCGCCGCCGCCGCTAAAATCGCTATTGGCCAACCACCGTGCCAAATCAAATAGGAACCTACTGTTAACGCGAGTAATAAGCAGAAGATCATCGCATTACGTACTTTATAGGCTGGGATCATCCCGCTTTGTGTCACGCGAACTGGGCCAATACGTTCGGCAGTATCGATACCATTTTTAAAATCAAAATAGTCATTGGCGAGGTTGACAGCGATCTGCAATAAAATCGCGCACAACATCGATGTCACGGCAATTAACCAACTGAAACGCTCAAGGTGCAGCGCCAGAATATTACCAATTAACAGGGGACCGATTGCCGCGGGTAAGGTGCGAGGTCTGATGGCTAAAATCCAAGGATTCATGATGTCTAGTCGTTATCTAAAAAGGAATGAGTAGTGAACAGCGCCATAGCATAACAAGAAATTACCCTAAAGTGAGTACTATCTAATACACGCATGTAATAGAGTTTGAATTGGCGCACAGATGTTTCGCGGTTAGGGAAAAGATTTGCCGCCAATGTCAAAGAAAATCCACATTGTCTGTGCTTTTATAGTTTATGCCGTTTACCCGTATGTCATTGGTAAAGCCAGTAACTTAACGCTGATTGAGCCTTGAGTGTAAGGCAAGTCATCGGGCTTAGCTGCCGGAGAATGAGCACGTCACCTTTATGTCAATGATAAGGATTCGATAGGATGCGTTTCGATAACCAAGTGGCGTTGATCACCGGAGCTGGCGCTGGGCTAGGGAGAGCCTATGCCATTATGTTGGCAGAGCGGGGCGCCAAAGTGGTGCTTGTCGACCAACCTAAGGTGTCCTCTAAACGCCCAAAACACCCAGATGCTGACTATAGCAATGATGAATTGCGCCAAACCCATGAGACGATTTTAAAACTCGGGGCCGAGTGCCTTTGCTTTGAGGTGGATGTCAGTCAACAGATGGATGTTAAGACTATGGTGAATAGCTTGCTTCAATGTTGGCAGGGCGTGGATATATTAATCAATAATGCCGGTGTTTATGGTGCTCGTCCTTTTGAGCATATTCAACAAGCTGAGTGGCAGCGGCAGTTTGATGTTGATGTTAATGGCAGTTTTTATCTGACTCAAGCAATATGGCCAGCGATGAAAGCACAGGGCTATGGTCGGATTTTGATGACAACGGGGGTTTCGGCACTCTTTGGTGATTTACACCAAGTTGCATTCAGTGCCGCCAAGATGGCTTTAGTGGGAATGGTAAACAGCCTATCGATAGAGGGCGAGCAATATAACATTTATATCAATAGCTTATGCCCTCAGGCATTAACGGCTATGACTCGAAAGCATTTAGCTCCTGCGATTCAACCGCTATTTTGCTTTGATACGCTGACTGCGACCGTGGCGTTTTTAGTGAGTCCAAAGGCCCCTAATGGTCAGCATTTATTGGCGGGCGCTGGCAGTGTCAGCCACGGCAGATTCGCTGAGTTTCAGTCTATCTACTTTAGTGAGGGACAATGTACGCCCGATAAACTCGTGAAATATTGGTCAGAACTTCACAATGCCTTTCCGGTTAATTTACATTCCTGTGGTGAGGATAAAGTGTTGGCTTGGTCAAAGCAGAGCGCTCTTGAGCATCATATAAAAATTGAGTAGTTCGGCGTGCGTTTTGTTAAATCGTTAACAAACACCATGCCAAGTGACTCCCTACTGGTCAGCCCTAGTCGAACTGGGTTACCCTTGGGTATTCATTGCTAATTTTCCGTAGGATCCCATGAGTCAGGTATTAGACGATCTCTTATCATTATTATCCCTTGAGCAAATCGAAATCGGGCTGTTTCGCGGTCAAAGTCAAGACCTAGGATTTGGGCATGTGTTTGGTGGGCAAGTCATGGGACAGGCCTTGAGCGCGGCTAAGCAAACCGTACCAGCAGAGCGGCAAGTGCATTCGCTTCACTCTTATTTTTTACGCGCAGGAGATGAGAAGTTACCCATAGTGTATGAAGTTGAAAATATGCGCGATGGAGGCAGCTTTAGTGCTAGGCGGGTGAGTGCAATACAAAAGGGCCGGCCGATTTTTCATATGACCTGTTCCTTCCAAGAACCCGAGGTGGGTTTTGAACATCAAGCACAGATGCCGCAGGTGCCTGGCCCTGAAGGTTTATTAAATCAAAATGAGTTGGCTATGACCTTAAGGGATAAAGTCCCAGCAAGGATCCTTGAAAAGTTTATGGAAGACGCGCCAATTGAGATGCGCTTAGTCAACCCTCTGCATCCCTTCGCACCTAAAGAAACCGAGCCATATCGCTATGTGTGGCTAAGGGCGAATGGTGCAATGCCAACAGATAGTCATATCCATGAATATTTACTAGCCTATGCCTCTGACTTTAATTTTTTAGTCACGGCGGCTCAGCCCCATGGCGTGTCGTTTTTAACCCCGGGCATCCGCATGGCAACCATAGATCATGCGATGTGGTTCCACCGACCCATTAATATGGGAGAATGGTTGCTCTATAGTATCGATAGCCCAAATGCCAGTGGTGGGCGTGGGTATGTCCGAGGACAATTTTTTAATCAGCAGGGCGAGCTTGTCGCATCGACGACCCAAGAGGGGCTGATCCGTATGGTAAAAGGAAGCTAATATGTTACTGAAATTAAAAATATTTATTCTATTCTGTTTAAGCTCATTGACGATGGCTGGTTGCGTAACGGTACAACCTGAACCACCCATTATCATCAATGGTGCGGCGGGTTATTTAGAGAAAATTATCTTGCCACAAGGCAGTGAAATTACTATTGCCATTATCGATTTGAATACTCCGGGGGCCATTATTGCTCAAAAAAGCTTTAATATCGCCCGAGCGCCTGTGCCATTTAAGTTCTTATTACCCGCGCAATCAATCGATAAACGTATTAATTATGGCGTAGTGGCTATGATCAAGTACCAGGACAAGGTGATTTTCCAGACCTATGATCGTTTCCCCGTGATTAATAATGGTAAATACACCACTGAAGTATTGATGAAGGCGGTGATGATTAATCAGTAAAGCATGTGTTATTTTAAAAGCCCTTTTCGTAAGGGCTTTTTTTTGTAAATCGCGATTATTTTTTATTTCCTATCTCGAGCTTAATATCATTCATCTTGTTTGGTGTAGGGGTATTCGGTAACGTTGATGGCATAATGCGATTATTTATTGCGTTTATCATATGTGATTTTTAGCTATTTGAAATTATTTCATCTATAAATTTAAGTTGTTTTCTTATCTTTTAATCAGAATGCATAACTGTTAATTCTCTCTTGATTCTCTATGCTACTTAATGGCGATAGATAACTTGTCTTTTATTTTTAAGTAGTTGCTAAAATTCCTTTTGTTTAAGTAAACAGTTTGCCATTCGATTATGTTTTAAAAATCGATTTTTTATTGAGTATGGCATGCTTATTAACTGTTTTTATGGGTAATTGTTCCGTTAATAAGGTGTTTCAATATGTATCACTCCGTGTTAAAACGCTGAGCTGAAGTTCTATTGGTAACAGAAATTTAATCGATTCCTGTACTGAATAAATATTAAAAATTGAACTTTATAGAAATAAATCGATATAGCGAAGGAAGCGACAATGAAAACAAAAATTGCATTAGCAGTGTCTATGGCTCTGCTGTCATCTGCAGCAAATGCACAGACAGTATTATCTCCAACGGGTGAAACAATACAGTTAGATATTCCAGCCGAATTATCAAATGACTCAACTCGAGGCAGATTAACCGCAGTTAATAACCAAGATGTAAAATTTATTCCTGAACCAGAATTTGCCGAAGGTGAGCATACTTATATTGTTCGCTTACGTGACAGTGCTGTCGCGAATTATCAAGGGGAGATTCCTGGCTTCAAAGCAACTAGCCCACAACATATACAGTCGACCTCACAGGCAAAAGGCACAGGAAAGACTGGCAATGTTAAACTTAACGCCGCGGCTCCTGAGGTGAAAAACTACGTTAGTTTCCTTAAGGTTAAGCAAGAGCGCTTTTTGACGAGTGCCAGCGCAGCGATTGGTATACCGCTAGAGCCATTAACCACCTACCAATATGCACTCAATGGTATCGCTGTGCGTATGACGCAGGCGCAAGCGATAAAAATGGCTGAACTACCAGAGGTGATTTATATCGAACGTGAGCGTATTGAGCAGCTTGAGACCGATGTGAGTCAGGCACTGATCGGCTCCCCAAAGGTGTGGGACGGTAGTGCTACTGGTACCAAGGCAATGGGTGAGGGCGTGGTTGTGGCGATCATCGACTCAGGGATTAACTCTGATCATGCCTCGTTTGCCGATATTGGCGGGGATGGTTATGACCATACAAACCCCTTAGGCCAAGGGATTTATATTGGTGATTGTAAAACCGATTTTGCCAGCATGTGTAACGATAAGCTGATTGGTGTGCGTAGTTACCCCGAAATCACCGATATCTATGACGACGAAAAGATTTTTGGTGCGACGCCTCCCGCTAAAAATGGTGAAGACTACGGTGGTCATGGCTCGCATGTGGCCAGCACCGCGGCAGGGAATATCTTGCTTGATGTGCCTTATGTTGATGGAGAGGTTGGTAAGCTAGAAGGTGATGGTATCGCAACTGGCTTAAAGTTTGCGCAAATCTCTGGTGTCGGCTCCCCATGCAAACATTATTGCATATCAAATCTGTAGACCTGGGGATGCGGGTGACAAGTATTCTGGTTGCCCGACAGTACCGATTCTGAAAGCCATAGATGATGCGATTAAAGATGGCGTGGATGTGATTAACTTCTCCATCAGTGGTGGCGGTAATCCATGGAATAGTGCAACTGAACAGGGTTTTTTAGCGGCGCGTAATGCGGGTATTTTTGCTGCCGTTGCAGCAGGGAATACGCGCCCAGCAACCGCAACCAGTGCTGCAATCACCCAGTCACCTTATTCGACTCCCAAAAATGCCCCATGGTATACCTCGGTGGCTAACTCGACTCACAATCGTGAAGTGGTACGTGAGCTGGAATTTAATGGTAAGACATTTGAATTCACCCCTGGCTCTGGCCCTGTGCAAACCGAAGTGATTAAAGGACTTCCTGTGTTTGCTGGCTCTGTCGATGCGACCAATGTGGAAGGTTGTAAAGTCTTCCCCGCCGATGCCTTTAAAGACAAAATAGCGGTCATTAAACGGGGAACATGCGATTTTACAACTAAAGTATCGGGTGCATTAGCTGCGGGTGCTAAAGCGGTGATCGTCTATAACCGAGATGGCGAAGGCAATGATCGTTTAAAAATGGCTTCCCTCGAGACATTAAATATACCAGCGGTATTTATTGGTAATACCGATGGCGTTGCCTTAATCGAGGCCATGGCCGCCAATCCTGCTGTAGAGTTAACTTTAACCCCGACACCGCAAGCGATTAGCCGTGAGGCCGATGTGTTATCGGCTGGCTCACTGATTGGCCCAAATGCGACCAATGATGTGATTGTGCCTTCGGTGGCCGCGCCTGGTTCGGATATTTACGCCGCTTATTCTGACCAACAATTTGGTCATGATAAAACGGGTACAAATCCTGCCGACTTTACCCTCATGTCGGGCACTTCAATGGCAAGTCCCCATGTTGCGGGTGCTGGCACGCTGTTAAAGTCGCTGCATAAAGATTGGACGCCGGACAATATCCGCTCCGCATTAATGCTGACTGCAACGACCGCTCAGGCGATGAAAAAAGCCGATGCTAAAACCGTTGCTGATCCGTTTGACGTGGGTGCTGGCCGTATTCGTGTGGATTTAGCCGCTAAAGCGGGTTTAGTGATGGATGAAAGCGCACTGAACTATGAAATTGCAAATCCCTTATTGAACGGCGATCCTCGTAAGCTCAACGTGCCTAGTATGGCTGATTCTCGTTGTGTCAATACCTGTACTTGGACCCGTACCGTAACCGCAACCCAAGATGGTAGCTGGACGGCGAAGGGCCAAGCGGTGACCGATAAGCTGGCACTAACGGTATCGCCTGAAAGCTTTACCCTGAAAAAAGGTGCGAGCCAAACCATTACTGTCACCGCCGATGTAACGCAAGTGGGCGCAGATTGGGGCTTTGGCAACTTAGTGCTCGAGTCAGCTAACTACCCTACGGCGACTATGCCGATTGCGGCTAAGATTGGTAAGCGTAACCTGCCAAACTTGGTGAGCATTCAAGCGACTCGTAATGCGGATGAGATCACTCTTGAAGGCTTAAAGGCGGTGGATTTTGCTAGCGTTGGCGCCGAAGTGACAGGCCTCAAGCTAAGCCAAATCATGGAGTCAAGCGTGAAGCAAGACTCGAATAATGCTTCATATACAGATGATCTTGAAGATGGCGTCAAAGTGTTTAAGTTTGACGTTAATGAAAATGCACTGTATTTCCGAACCTCAATTAGCTACACCACATCGCCCGATCTTGATATGTATGTGCTACTCGATAAAAACGATGGCAGCAAACTTGCGCGAGCGGGCTCATCAGCCAGAGATGGTTCACAGGAAAGTGTCTTACTCAATAATCCGGTTAAGGGCACTTATTACGTCATTGTACAAAACTATACTGCTTCAACAGCCACGGCTGATGATGTGTTTGGTTTAAAACAATTGACCCTCTATGACACGGCTGAGGATAACCTCACTGCGACGCTTTCTGGCGATACCAATGACTTTGACGTTAAGCTGACGTGGAAGGATGCGCTCAAAGTCGGTGACGATGGTTTAGCTATGCTGACCTTCACCACTGGTGATGACAAAGTGGCACCAGTGAAGCTCCCCGTCGTCTTTGAACGTGTCGGTGATGATGTGCTGTCGCCTCTGGGCAATACGCTGAGCGGTCAGTTAACACCGGGCGTGGCTAAGATGATGAAAACCCGTATCGAAGCCAATAAAACCCAAGTAACACGTGTTTATAACTTAGAAGCTATGCTGCCTGAAGGCCATGAAGTGGCTAACATCAGCCATGACGGTAAGCAAGATGGCAATAAGATCACTTGGACGATCGAGATGCCATCGGGCGCTGAAGCGAAAGACATCAGTTTTGAGCTGGTTCCACGTAAGGCAGGTGTTGATAATGAGTTAAGCCTGTCGAACAAGGTCAATAACGCGTCGTCAGAAACCTTGACTCAGCGCTATCAGTTTGATGTTGCGGAAGTGGCGCCTGTGGCTAAGGTTGAAGCGCCAACCGCAGTCCAAGAAGGTAAGCCGCTGTTTATCGATGCTAGTAAATCATCGGATGCGAACAATGATCCGCTGACCTACAAATGGACTCAGTTGGGCGGCGCGAGCTTTAACTTTGACCCCGCCGCAGCCAAATTAAACTTAGTGGCGCCAAGTGTGGATGGCGCGGCACAAACTGTTTCATTCCAACTGACGGTATCCGATAACCACGGCAACAGCGATTCGAGCTTAGTGTCGGTATCGATTACCGATACTCCGCCGAAGAAGGATGACGGTGGTGCTTTAGGCTGGCTTAGTTTATTACTGCTGCCATTTGCCTTTGGTCGCCGTAAACAGCGCTAACTTATTATGAGTTAAGCTATTTCACCTTAATTATTAGGTGACGTATAAAAAGGGCCGAGCAATCGGCCCTTTTCATTGCTTGTGTTAGCGGTTTTTCATTAAAAACTCCACAAAGGCGCGGTCTGCTTGGCTGACGGGGCGCTGCTTTTTCCACGCGATATGCAGATTTAAAAACACTGGTGGGTCAAAGGGTTTGGCGAGAATGTCGTCTTTTGGACTGATGGCCATTTCGAGCACGCTGGTGATACCAAATCCCTGCGACACAATTTGTTTGATCAAGTTAATCAGATTGGTCTCAAAGGCAATATTGGGCTTTTTACCCAAGTCTTTTGCCTGAGAGAGGATCCACTCGCGGTGAAAATAGCCAGTTTTGAACATCACCAGTTCATGGTCAAAGAAGTCGTTTAAGCTCACGGCAGGATGATCAGCAAGTGGATGCTCGGCGCCCATGGCGATCACCATCTGCTCACGGATCAGTAATTGGCTATCAAAATCACTCTGTAAATCTTGGGCAGTAATGATAGCAATATCCACTTCTTCCTGTTGTAACATCCGCAGCGCGTCACGGGTACCGCCTTCGAACAGTGACAGCTTTAACTCGGGATATTGATGGCGAAACGCCATAAGGCGTGAGGGCAGATAGAAGGAGCCCAACATACCCGGCACCGCAATCCGCACTTCCCCTGAGGTCAAATTTGCCATGGCGCGGATTTGCGCTTCGGCCTGCTTGATTTGTTTTAGGATTAACGTGGCATGTTGGTGCAGTACTAAGCCTTCGGCGGTGAGTGCGAGGTGCTTGTCATTCTTATTACTGGTGCGATTAATCAGTGTCACTCCAAGTGACTGTTCAAGCCGTTTAATACTTTGGCTCAGGGCAGGCTGCGCCATATTGAGCTTCTTGGCTGCAGCGGTAAAACTGCCAGTATTAGCAAGTGCATCTAAGTGTTTAAGTTGGCGTATATCCATGGTGTGAGCCTTTTGCTTGTGATGCACGCTTACGCGCGACAATTTGCGATAACCATGTCAGTTATAAAAATTTACCATAACAAAAATCAATAATGTCGATATAAATTATCTATTATTGTTATGTTATGCCCAGTGCTAACCTTTGTCTATTCTTAGAGTGAGGCGTTATAGAGGCTAAAAGTGCAAGCCGTGTTAGACACTATTATCGACAATAAACAACGTGATACCCGACTGATGTGGGCCCTGTGTGTGGCTTCCGTGGTGGTATATATCAATCTGTATTTGATGCAGGGCATGTTACCGCTGATCGCCGAGCATTTTTCTGTGCCTGGCTCGCAGGCTACGCTCATTCTCTCTGTGACCAGTTTTTCATTGGCGTTTTCGCTGTTAATTTATGCGGTTGTGTCCGACAGAATTGGCCGGCATACGCCGATTGTGGTGAGTCTTTGGTTATTGGCATTGTCGAACCTGCTGCTGATTTGGGCTGGGGACTTTAATGCGCTTGTGTATGTGCGTTTTTTACAAGGCGTATTGCTCGCTGCGGTGCCTGCCATTGCCATGGCTTATTTTAAGGAGCAACTCTCGCCAAGCACTATGCTCAAAGCCGCGGGCATTTACATTATGGCCAATAGTATCGGCGGGATTGTTGGGCGTCTGCTGGGCGGGTTGATGTCGCAGTTTTTATCTTGGCAGGAGTCCATGTGGCTGCTGTTTTTAGTGACCCTAGCAGGTGTTGCCTTGACCAGTTTTTTATTGCCATCTGGCGCGGATGCTAAGGCGATATCTGGCGGGCAAACCTCGGCGCCTTCAGTCTCAAAACGGGCTCGGTTACTTCAAGATTTTTACGGCTTTAGTCACCATCTAACCGATCCACAAATGCGGTTAGCCTATGCCATCGGTGGGATCACTTTTATGATGATGGTGAATCAATTTAGCTTTATTCAACTGCATTTGATGGCCTCGCCCTACGAGTGGAGCCGCTTTCAAGCGACCTTGATTTTTTTGTGTTACTCCAGTGGTACTGTGGCCTCCTATTTTACCGCTAAGTGGCTGGCAAAATTTGGTCAGCACAAGTTATATCAATGGTCTTGGTGTTTGATGCTGTTGGGCAGTTTATTGACCCTGTTTGATACCACCGCCACCATTTGCATGGGCTTTTTGATGACGGCATGTGGATTCTTCTTAACCCACAGTTGTTGCAACTCTTTTGTGGCGATGCGCGCAAGCCGCGATCGCGCCAAGGCCACTTCGCTGTATCTGTGTTGCTATTACTTAGGCGCCGCTTTGGGCGGACCTTACTTGATGTTATTTTGGCATAAAGCCGAATGGCAAGGGGTGGTGATGGGGTCGTTAACGCTGCTTGCGTTAATTGCATTGTCAATCAGTCGTCTGCGTTATCACCAAACGAAGATGAGCCCAATTGCGGCATAAGCTGCTTTAGTGCTTGACCTAAATACCCATAGATGACTATAAAAGCAAAGGCCAACAATTCAGTGTTGGCCTTTGCTTTTGCAATTAATAAGGTAAAACACCCCCATGACCCAAGCTAAGTTTGTTGAAGGTTCAATTCTTCGCCATATTCTCGTGATGAGTTCAACCGCTGCGGTGGGGATTTCTGCGTTATTTGTAGTCGATTTACTGGATATATTTTTCTTAAGCTTATTGGGCGAACATGAATTAGCCGCGGCTGTAGGTTATGCGGGCAGTATTTCATTTTTTACCACATCAATTGGCATAGGTCTCTCCATTGCGCTCGGGGCCTTGGTGTCTCGCTCTATCGGCGCTAAGGATATCGAATTAGCGAAACGCCTATTACTTAACAGTGCGGTGGTGACCACGATCATTAGTGTGTTGGTCAGCATTGTGGTCACGACTTTTATTCCTGAGTTAGTCACGCTTGTGGGGGCCAGCGGTCATACTGCCGAGCTTGCAGAGAGTTATCTGTATATTTTGGTGCCGTCGCTGCCGTTCATCTGTCTCGCAATGGCCCTTGGTGGTGCGCTGCGTGCCGTGGGAGATGCAAAACTTTCGATGATGTCGACCTTAGCGGGTGGCGGCGTGAATGCTGTGCTGGATCCTATTTTTATTTTCCTGTTTGCGATGGGGATTGAAGGGGCTGCACTGGCATCTGTATTGGCTCGTATTGCGGTATTTATCATCGCGGGGCGTGGTGTTGTGGTCAAACATCAACTCCTTGGCAGGTTTAATCTTCACTATTTTAAAGCCGATCTTAAACCGATTTTCGCCATTGCAGGACCAGCCATACTGACCAACATTGCCACACCAATTGGTAATGCGTTTGTGACCCGGGCAATTGCGGATTTTGGTGATGCTTATGTTGCCGGTTGGGCGGTACTCGGCAGGTTAGTGCCTGTCACTTTTGGGATGATTTTTGCCTTATCCGGCGCTATTGGGCCTATTGTTGGGCAAAACTTTGGAGCAGGACGATTCGACCGGGTGCGCGAAAGTTTAACGAAGGCGATTCAATTTTGTACCTTGTATGTGGTGGTGATGTCGTTACTTTTGTTTTTACTTAAAGCGCAGATCGTCAGTTTGTTTGATATGAAGGGCGATAGTGCGGCACTTATTGAATTTTTCTGCAGCTATATTGCGGTGTTTTTTATCTTCTCTGGGATTTTATTTGTCGCAAACGCCTCCTTTAATAATTTGGGTAAGGCCAAATATTCCACCTTATTTAATGTGGGCAAGGCGACTTTAGGTACCGTTCCCTTTGTGTATATGGGCGCGCAGTGGGGCGGGGTTTATGGGGTACTTATTGGCCAAGTCATAGGCTCAATTCTTTTTGGTATTTTAGGGGTTTGGGTTGCCTATCGTTTAGTTGATAAGGTCGCGTTGACATCGACCGGACATCGTGTTGCTGGCTTAGCAGCCGATGTGGACGAATTGATGACGAATAAGGTGGCACAGAATCTACCGAGTGCAACTAGCCCTCTTTCATCCTCCTGCGCGCAGATGGCACAATTGACGGAAGAGCAAGAAATGGAGCCTGTTATACCCTTTATTGAGCAACAGGATAATGCTAAGCGTTAATGTATGTAGTGACTAGGGCGTGTTGACGTTTCGAGATTAGATTTTGTTCGTTCTGGCAAGCACGTGCTCGCGAAACGAGGAATGATGTGTAGTTATTCTACTCAAATGACGAGTGACAAAGAGCAAGGGCTTGCCAGACGAACCCTTCGGGCAGCATTTGGCTGGCTTTTCTGCCGCGTTATCGTCCGTTTATGTAGAATAACTACACTGCACGGACTTTGCCTTGCATAAAAGCCAGCCACATTGCTGCAAAAATAACCCTGAAACGTCAACAGGCCCTAATAACTGACTATTTAAAATAAAAATGCCACAGTCTGGTGTGGCATTACATATTGGTCTTATTAGCGCATAAGTTTGTTTTTATTAAACAATATTATTGCTCAGTTGTTGCCTCTTGTGGCTCACTTGCTGCTGATTCTATTTCTGCAGCCGCAGCAAGTGCTGCGATCTTGGCGCGTTCAGCCTTAGAGATATAGCCAGATTTTGCGGGTGCGCCAATGGTGGCTGGATCGACTTTATTCAGTCTGGCTTTAGCACGTTTCGCAATTTTTTTGATGATCTTTTGTTTCTTGTTCATAAAGTCTCTAATGTCGTTCGCACCCGCTAAGCGCAGGAATATGAGGCCAATGGCTCAATTGAGGTCGAATTCTAACTTAAATCGCGCAAACTGACCATGTTTTGCTGTATTTTGTGCCGTACTATCGGCATTTTGACTGGATAAATAGAGGGATTAATCTTGTTAACTGACATCACTTTTTTTGAACGCTTTGAACACGATATTTTGATGGGCAAGAAAACGATTACGTTACGTAATGAAGCCGAATCCCATGTGATACCAGGGCAAATCCTCCCAGTGTCTACCTTTGAAACTCATCGTTGGTTTTGTGACATCCAAGTGTTGGAGGTAATGCCAATAACATTGTCTGGACTCACAACACTGCACGCCCAACAAGAAAATATGACCTTACCCGAACTGCACCAGGTGATTGCCGAGATTTATCCCGGCCTTGAACAGTTATATATGATCCGTTTTAAGGTGCTAACAAAATAATAAAGGCTGCGATGCAGCCTTTTTAATGAGTGATGTCAAGCTATCCCGTCATATCATGCTTTGGCTGTCCACGGTAAGAGTTTTTGGGCGATACGATTCGATTCGCCAAGTCGGACTGCGGCGCGGTAACGCATTCTATAGAGGAGTTGATAACACAATGGCACCAAATATAGGCTAGTTACGGTTGAGAAAGACAAGCCGCCAATAATGGCAATTGCCATCGGATAATATGGCGGGCCGCCGCCACCAATTTGGGTATCGCCCATCGCCAGTGGCACTAAACCTAGTACGGTTGTTCCTACTGTCATCAGTACCGGGCGCAAACGGGTAATACACACTTCGCGAATGGTGTCCGACAGCTTATCGAGATCGGGTGTCATTTGGTTGATTTGATCTACCAAGACGATACCGTTATTTACCACGATGCCCATTAAAATCAGGATACCGATCATCGCCATGACCGACATAGGCGTGCCTGTGAGCAGCAACGCCCAAAACACACCCGTTATCGAGAAGAGGATTGAGGTAATAATGGCCGTCGGTAATAACAAGGACTCAAATAGTGCCGCCATCACGATGTAAATCATGGCGATAGCAAGTAACATATTGATTGCCATGATACTTTGATCTTCATCTTGGCGTTCAAAACCGCCCCGTAGCGAATAGTTATAGCCATCAGGAAAACGCACATTCTCCATCACTTGTTTGATCTTAGTTTGGGCTTCCTCTGTGGTGAGATTATCCAAGTTCGCTCCGATAGACAGCGAAGTTTGGCGATTATAGTGCTTGATGGTATCGAATCTAGGTTGGATTTCGATACTGGCAAGGTTATCAAGTGTGTAAAGACGTTGATCGATTCGCACTACCGGCAATTGCTTAAGCTTATCGAGGGATTTTTGCCATTCCTTCTCATAGGCCATTTCGATACGCAGTTCCCCGTTTGGATCGTGCCTAAATGAGCGCAGTGGTGTCCCTCTTAGTGCCATTGAAATGCTGGAAGCTACTTCGTTCAGTTTTAAATCCAGTCTTGCCGCCATTTGCCGATTAATACGGATAACCACTTCCTGTTGAGCACCGTTGACTTCAGAACGTACATCCACTAAGCCTTTGATCGTCGAGAGTAATGGCAACACTTGATCACTCAAATAGATAAGCTCTGAGGTGGAACGTCCAGTGAGGGTGACGCGTACACCCGAGTTATCGTCACCCCAGCCAAACTGAGGTTTAGCGATGGAGTACTTAGGAAAGCCACTGCGAATATTCTTCTTCAGTTCATCAAGGGACATGGGCAGATCTTTTTTCAATAAGATGACCGATGAGGCTTCGTCGGGAGCATAGTAGCTATACACAGAGTCAATATGGAATTTTTCTTTATTTTTATAAAGATACTCCTCCATTTGACCCACCATCGCTTCGGTCACGTTGAGATTATGGCGCCCTTCAACTTGGTAGTTGATGTAAATTCGCTCTTTACTTTGACTGTCCTCTTGGTCCTGCTTGACCATTGACAAGGGCAGGGCGGTAGATGCGAGAATCGCGATGGCGATCAGCCCTGAACGCCAAGGTCTGAGAAGCACCCAATTAAGACTGCGATTGTAGAAACTTTGCAATTTACCCGCAGATTTCTCTGGTGCAATCTCAAAGTGGAACTTAGTTAACATCAATGGAATTAATGTTTTAGCCACCAAAAGTGATGCTGCCAGCGAAATACAAATCGCAATTGCCACATGCTCAAGGAAAATAGTCAGCTGAACTTTTACCCCAAAAATATTGGGTAAAAACACAATCGCTGTAGTCATAGTACCTGCCAGTACCGCAAGACTCACCTTATCGACCCCCGTCATAACAGCGTTTTCATTGTCTTGGGTGCTGGTTTTGAGTGAGTTACCTTGTTTTTCTTGCAGTACACTTTCGGTGACCACAACGGCGTTATCGATAAGCATACCTACAGCCAATAACAAGCCCATCATCGATAGAATATTCAAGCTGTAACCGAGCAGATACATGGCGGCTAACGTCATACCGATAGAAATTGGTACTGAGGACACCACAATTAGGGTCATCTTGAGGTTTCTTAGGAACAGATAAAGCACGACAAATGATAACAACGCACCGATCAATCCCGACAGCAGTAGATCCGATAAAGAGGATTTCACGCCTGAGGCTTGATCTTCCATAATAAACAAACGGATACCTTGAAATTGTTGGTCTTGTTTAGCCTGCTCAATGACTTTAAGTACGCGGTCGGACACATCCACCAAATTGGCGCCGGAGGCTTTAAATACATCTAAACCCACCGCATAGTGTTGATCTAAATGACGACCTTCACTGCGCTCAGGCAGGGAAAATTGCACATCGGCAACATCGCCTAAGGTCAGTCCAGGGATTAACACCAGCGCCTTAATATCCTCAAGGTTTCTAAATTCCCCCTTAGGGGAGACTTGATAAACGAGGTTACTTTCTCTCAAGGTGCCAGCACTTAACACGAAGTTTTCGCGCCCGAGACGAGCTTGTAATTCAGTCGCTGAAAAACCGCTGGCGGCGAGTCTATTTGCATTGATCCGCACTTCAATCTGCTTTTGTTCAACCCCATAGAGACTCACCTTAGAGACGCCCTCCACCCGCTCTAATGGTCGTTTTAGCTGCTTATCGAGTAAATCAAATGCGCCAGAGAGCTCGCGGTCGCTCGAAATGCGTATAGTGAGTACAGGCATATCGGCAGTGGAAAATTGGCGGATAAATACCCGCTCAACATCCTTGGGTAATAAATGCCGTACGGCATCGATTTTTTCGCGTGCTTCTAAGCTTTTTGTGGCAACGTTTTCGCCCCATTTCATATTGATTTCAATTTCAGCGCCCTCTTGGGAGGACTCTGATTCAAGTTCATCGATACCGCCCATGGTGGCGAGCGACTCTTCGAGCACCTTAGTGATATCGCGTTCCACTTCTGCAGGAGTAGAGCCTTTGTAAGGCACTTGCACGACAATCTGCGGAATATCGATACCGGGGAACATTTCGAGCGGTAATAGACGGCTAGAAGCCAGACCAAACAGCAAGATAGCAAAGAAAAACATGCTGGTGGTGACAGGGCGCTTTATCGCTAGATGGGTGAGGTTCATAGGCGAGCCTCCGCAGTTTCTGCCGTGTTGTCTTGCTCAGTGGCGGTATGCGTAAACTCTTTACGGTCAAACAGGGCATAGAGCACTGGGATCACAATCAAGGTTAATAACGTCGATAAGCTCAAGCCAAATATCACGGTAATCGCCATTGGTGCGCGAACTTCTGAGCCATCGCCTAGCCCTAATGCCATAGGGAGCAGACCTAGTACAGTGGTGAGCGTTGTCATCATAATCGGGCGAAGACGGGATTTAGCTGCGACTTTAATGGCTTCAAGCTTCTGCACGCCCTCTGCACGTAGTTGATTTATTCTATCCACTAATACAATGGCATTATTGACGACGATCCCCGCCAGCATGATAAGACCAATAAAGACCACCACGCTTAGATGGGTTTGGGTGATATAAAGACCAAGCACACTTCCAGCCAGTGCCATTGGCACAGCGAATAAAATGAGCAATGGATGCAGCAGTGATTCGAACTGACTCGCCATCACTAAGTACACTAGGAACACCGCTAGGATCAATGCAATTTTTAGTGATTGGAATGAATGCTCCATTTCCTCATTCTGGCCACCGAAACGGGCTTGCACCGACGCTGGCAATACCTGCGTAGACAGGATCTGCTGCGCCTGGGCTACGGCATCACTTAAGTCGCCGTAGGCAAGGTTTGCCGATACCAAGGCCACCCGTTGTTGACTGATACGGTTAATCGCCGATGGGCCTAATTGCAGTGATACTTCTGCTACTGCACTAAGGGCTATGGGTTGGGAGCTGTCAGGGTTGATAATTAAGGTATCGATGTCGCTAATTTGATCCCGCTCATCCAGTTGACTCCGAACGAGAATATCAATCTTGCGATCACGAACCGTATATTGACTGGCGACAGTGCCACCAACACGTTGGGCAATGCGATTGGCAACCGTCGGGGCATCCATTCCTAATGCGGCTAAACGAGCATGATCGAAACGGATGCTCAATTCTGGCTGACCATCACGCAGGCTAGTATTTACATCGGCAAAGCGATCAGATGCTGACAACGCCTTAACAAGGTTATCGGCACTGCGTTTTAGTAAGGTTAAATCGTAGCCTGTTAGCTCAATCTCCAATGGCGTCTTAAAGCTAAAGAGTTCAGGTTGCTCGATTTTTGCCTCAAGCTCGGGGATGCGGCGCGCCGTGTCTCGTAGCACTTGCGTCACCTGATGATAGGCGTTGTGATCTCCAAGTACGACCTGTAATCTGCCCCAGTTTTCGCCGCCACGAGCGGTATCTGAGGTCATTAACCCTCCGCTGCCCGCTTGGCTGTAGGCATGTTTCACTTCTGGTCTGTCTTTAATCGACATCGCCAGTTGTTGCAAGACCCTATCGGTTTCACCCACAGCTGTGCCAGGTGGTAGCAGTATTTCAACATAGAATTCCCCTTGGTTCATCGGTGGAATTAATTCCATTCCTAAACGGGGAAGCAAGCTAATACAGGCACCCGTGATCCCAATCGTCAGTAGTAACGTCATGATTTGCTTACGCAGCGCCAAAGCCAGTAGCTTATGGTAAATAGACTCGATACTGTGGTACACAACATTAAAGCCATTGCTCAGCGGGCGCATCACTAAGCCAAACAACCAAGAAAAGAAGCGGCCAATAATCAACACTAAGGTGAGTAAGGCACTCGGCAAGTAACTAAATAGCAACACAATCGGGAAGGAGAACACCGTCGCACTATAGTGTTTTAATTTGCCAAGTTTAGTGGTCGGTTTTTCCTTCGGCGTTTTATTCATGAGCTCCGGCAAAGCTTTAAATCCTTCCCGTGAGGCCAGCATAGGAATCGAGGTTAAGGCAACCAGCAAGGAGGCCAAGAGCGCAAAGGTCACCGTTAAGGCTTGATCTGAAAAGAGGGCGCCAGCAATACCATCGACAAAAACTAAGGGAACAAACACCGCGAGCGTCGTCATTGTCGAGGCGAAAATCGCGCCAGCAACCTCCTTTGTGCCCGTTACCGCAGCATCCAATTTACTCATGCCTTCACTGCGACAGCGGTCGATGTTTTCGAGTACCACAATCGCGTTGTCAACCAACAGACCTATCGCCAGCGCAATACCACCTAATGACATGATGTTTAAGCTGATATCGGCAAAGTACATCATGTTAAAGGTAGCGATCACCGAGAAGGGGATTGAGATAGAGATAATCAGCGTCGGGATAATATTGCGCAGGAACAGATAAATCACCAGCATGGACAAAATGCTGCCTATTAACGCTGAAGAGGTCACTTCACTGACGGCACTTTCGATAAACTCGGATTGATCGTAAATCACTTCCAGTTTGTTCTGCTGAGGATCTTTGTTGATCTTCAACAGCTCATCGCGCAATTTTTTGGCAACGGCGACCGTGTTTGCATCACCTTCCTTATAAATAGCTAGTTCTATCGATTCTTGGCTACCGATACGGGTGATATCGCTGCGCTCTTTAAAGGCATCGGTAATCGTAGCGACTTCAAATAGACGTACTAAGGTTTGTGCGTCGCGATAGACGATCACTTGCCCTAGTTCTTCCAATGAATTGAATTGGTTAAGGGTTCGTACCAGATATTCGCGGTCGCCTTGGATCACTTTGCCCGCAGATAAGTTGATGTTTTCCTCGTTGATACGACGCTTAATGTCATCGGCATTCAAATTGAGTTGGGATAATTTTTCCTGATTGAGCTGAATATGCACTTCCTGTTCTAAACCGCCGGATAAACGCACAGCGGCAACCCCAGAAAGAGCCTCTAGGCGGCGCTTAAGCTCTTCTTCTGCGTAGGTACGCATCTGTTTGAGCTCTGTCTCAGTGGCATTTGGTACAGACAGCGCTAGGCGCATGATAGGATCAAGGTTGGGGTTAAAGCGAAGTAGTAATGGCTTTTTAACATCGAGCGGCAGGGCGATAGTGTCGAGTTTTTCACGCACATCGAGACTTGCCATATCCATTGTGGTGCCCCATTCAAACTCAAGTACTACATCGGACATGCCTGAGCGAGAAATAGAGCTGATCTTACGTAAGCCTTTCACCACACCGACGGCTTCTTCAATGGGTTTTGAGACCAGTTGCTCCACTTCAACGGGCGCAGCACCGTCGTACATGGTTCGAATGGTTAAGGTGGGGTAGCTTAAATCGGGCAGGAGTTTTACCGCTAAGCGCGAAAACCCGACCATACCAAATAACATAATGGCCAGCATGAACATCCATACCGTGACTGGCCGTTTAACTGAGGTGCTGATGATTGACATGAAAGACTCCTATCAGTTCTTCGTTGAGGCCAAATCGAGTGGGGTAATGACTTCAACTAAGGACTGGTCTTTCAAATTTTGCTGACCACGGGTAACGACGAGTTCGCCAGGCTTGATACCAGAAACAATTTCAATTAAATCACCTTCGCGGTATCCGATTTGAACTTCGCGACGGTTAGCATTGGTGCCGTCAATGACGTACAAGGCTTGCTTATTATCTTGATTGATTAAGGCGCTGTAGGGCACGGTAATCACATTTTCATGGGTGTCATATTTTAATTCGACCCGAGTGAACATCCCCGCTTTTAGGCGGGCGTCTTGATTTGGTACGGCCAAAGTGACTTTAAATGTGCCGCTTTGTGGATCCACCACAGGGCTGATACGTAGCACAGTTGCATGGATAGCATTTTTACTTTGTTGATTGCTAAATACTTGAGCCTCTTGGCCTAAGCGCAAACTGGTTAATTGCTGCTCTGGTAGATGCACAATGCCGTGCAATTCATCTTGGTTAACGATATAAAACAATTCGCCATACTCTTTAGCCATATTGCCCGCTTTTACATATCGCTTGGCAATAATGCCATCAATCGGCGAAACCACATGGCTTTCCTTCACTTGTAGTTCGGCAAGATCCCGTCTAGCAATAGCTGCTTGCAAGTTGTATTCAAGCTTGGCCATAGAGTCAGCGCTAACAAATTCTTTATTATTCATTTTCTTTAAGCGGTTTAACTCTTGCTCAATGATTTTAACTTCTGCTTCGGAACGATCTAAATCATATTGCTGACGTTTGGCATCAATAACCGCTAGTATTTGTCCTTTTTTAACGCGGTCGCCTTCTTCCACATTAATGGCTTCGATTAGGCCAGCGATTCGACTGACAACATTCGCCTCCTGTGGGGCTTCAAGGGTGGCCGTAGTACTGTAAAAAGAAGAGACATTACCCTGAATCACGGTCGTCGTTTCAACGGGAATAGCATATTTTTCTTCTTTTTTAGCTACTTCCTCTTCACCACAAGCCGCCAACATTGATACTAATAAAACGGGTAGGGCGAACTTAATCATTTTAGACTTTTCCATAAGAACTGTTACCTATTGTTTGAATATAATGATGCTAAACAGCATAAAACGTGCCACTTGTTAAGTTGCTGTTTTTACTTGTTAATTATTATTTTTGACGATTTTGCGCTAAGATGAATACGCCATATGTAGCTAAAAAGTTTAAAAAGTGATGAAAAATGCTAAATAAGTTTTCATCGTGGGGCAAGAAGCATGTCATCGGGTGAGGGGCTACTGTCTTAGTAGAACATGCTTAGAGTTAGAGTGAGATAAATGGCAATAAAAAAGCGCCCTTGAGGGCGCTTTGAATCAATAAACCGCAGTGCTTAGCGTTTATCTAGGTCGACGAAGTCACGCGCAGTCTCGCCAGTATAAAGCTGACGTGGACGGCTGATCTTGTGACCAGGTTGATCCAACATTTCTTTCCAGTGAGCAATCCAACCCACAGTACGCGCTAATGCGAACAGTACAGTGAACATACTGGTAGGAATACCAATGGCTTTCATGATGATGCCTGAGTAGAAGTCGACGTTTGGATAGAGTTTCTTCGAAATGAAGTACTCATCTTCCAGCGCAATACGCTCAAGTTCCATGGCGACATCTAATAATGGATCTTGTACTTTTAGCTCTTTTAACACTTCGTGACAGGTTTCACGCATCACTTTGGCACGTGGGTCAAAGTTTTTGTAAACACGGTGACCAAAGCCCATCAGACGGAATGGGTCGTTCTTGTCTTTCGCACGGGCGATGAATTCAGGAATACGGTCTACTGAACCGATTTCCTCTAACATTTGTAGACAAGCTTCGTTCGCGCCGCCGTGTGCAGGGCCCCATAGAGAAGCAATACCCGCAGCGATACACGCGAATGGATTCGCGCCTGAAGAACCGGCTAAACGTACGGTTGACGTTGACGCGTTTTGTTCGTGATCCGCATGTAGAATGAAGATACGGTCCATAGCACGTTCAACAATTGGGTTTACCTTGTACTCTTCACAAGGAACTGCAAACATCATGCTTAAGAAGTTGCCTGCATAGCTTAAGTCATTACGTGGATAAACGAATGGCTGGCCTGAAGAGTACTTGTAGCACATAGCAGCAATCGTTGGCATTTTGGAGACTAGGCGATAAGCGGCGATTTCGCGGTGGCGAGGATCGTTGACATCGAGTGAGTCTTGATAAAATGCAGACAATGCACCAGTAACACCACACAACATCGCCATAGGATGAGCATCACGACGGAAGCCTCTAAAGAAGAAGGCGATTTGCTCATGCACCATAGTGTGGGTTTTGACTGTGTGTACAAATTCAGCATATTGCTCTTTTGTCGGCAGTTCACCGTAAAGCAGCAGATAACACAGGTCTAGGTAATCGGAGTCAACGGCAAGTTGCTCGATTGGATAGCCGCGGTGTAACAATATACCTTGATCGCCATCAATATAGGTAATTGCAGATTCGCAGGAGGCTGTCGCAAGAAAACCCGGATCAAAGGTGAAGTAACCTTTGCTGCCAAGTTTACTGATGTCGATTACGTCAAAACCAGCGGATCCTTGCTTTACTGGCAACTCTATCGAGTCATTCCCTGGTAATTCTAATTTGGCTTTTAAATCAGCCATACCCCGTTCTCCTTACTTCGTTCTTATCTGTGAGTGCGGCATGTCAAACCGCCATTACTTTACAGCCATTGTAGATCACATTTCAATTTAAATAAGCGTTTAAATTTGTTAGACCATGGTATAAAACGCTTTACTTTCCTTGCTACAGCTGGCACTTACGCGAAAATTTTCCTAAAAAAACAAAATTTGCATTCTGTGATGTTTGTATTTGACATTTCCCGCGAGTATACTTGCCTCCGCCTAATAATGGCTGCAAACGATGATGTTAAAGCACCCTTTGTTTACATGTTAAATGAGTGAGTGTTCAAATAGTTATCTGTTTGTTTAAACTTTGCTTTTGTGTTTACTTTTGCTGTGATTAATCACTCAGTTTAAAGTTTGTACAAAAGCGGTTCACATAACAAAAAAAATGCTCAATGGAGCTGAGTGAGCAGAACGTGAAAAAGCAAAGACCTGTCCATTTAGATCTGCAGACCATTCGCTTTCCTGCAACAGCGATTGTGTCAATTCTTCACCGTGTATCCGGTGTCATCATGCTGTTCGCTGTTGGCATTCTTATTTGGTTGCTAAATTCATCTTTAGCCTCCGCTGAAAGTTTCGCAGGCGTTCAATCTCTGTTTGATAACTTTGTTGTGAAGTTCATCATTTGGGGCATTTTGACTGCTTTGACCTTCCATTTATTCGGTGGCCTGCGCCACTTAGTGATGGATACTGGTCGTTGGGAAGAGTTGGCTTCGGGCACCGCCTCAGCGAAAGCTGTATTTGTGTTAACGGTAGCCTTTTCAATTTTAGCGGGGTTATGGGTATGGTAACCAATGCAGCAAGTTTTGGACGCAGTGGTGTTCATGACTTTATTCTACTACGCGCTAGTGCAGTAATCCTCGCCTGTTACACCATTTTCATGGTTGGCTTTATTGCATGTAGTTCCCCTCTCACCTATGACGTGTGGCATGGCCTCTTCAGTGCTCTGCCAATGAAAGTGTTTACACTGCTCGCGTTAGTTGCATTGCTTGTTCACGCCTGGATTGGTGTATGGCAAGTATTGACGGATTACGTCAAGTGCACATCGTTACGCGGTGTTTTACAGTTCACCTTTGTCGTTACCGTTTTCTGCTATTTAGCGGCCGGCATTGTTATTGTGTGGGGTGTCTAAGTGAGTATTCCAGTACGCGAATTTGATGCTGTTGTGATCGGCGCCGGTGGTGCAGGTATGCGTGCAGCACTACAGATTTCTAAAGAAGGTAAGAGCTGTGCGCTTTTATCTAAAGTATTCCCAACCCGTTCTCATACTGTGTCTGCGCAGGGTGGTATCACCGTTGCGCTGGGTAACGCCCATGAAGATCATTGGGAACAACACATGTACGATACCGTAAAAGGTTCCGACTTTATCGGTGACCAAGACGCTATCGAATTTATGTGTCAAACCGGCCCAGAAGCCATTATTGAACTTGAGCACATGGGCTTACCATTCTCTCGTTTCGAAAATGGTAAGATTTACCAACGTCCTTTTGGTGGTCAATCTAAAAACTTCGGTGGTGAACAAGCTGCACGTACCGCAGCAGCGGCAGACCGTACCGGTCACGCACTGCTTCACTGCTTATACCAACAGAACGTAAAACACAAAACCCAAGTGTTCTCTGAATGGTATGCCCTCGATTTAGTGAAGAACCAAGACGGTGCCATCGTAGGTTGTACTGCGATTGAAATCGAAACTGGTGAAATCGTTTACTTCAAAGCCAAAGCCACTGTATTAGCTACAGGCGGTGCTGGTCGTATCTACGCTTCTACCACTAACGCTCACATTAACACTGGTGACGGTGTCGGTATGGCAATGCGTGCTGGCGTTCAGATGCAAGATATGGAAATGTGGCAATTCCACCCAACTGGTATCGCTGGTGCGGGTGTACTTGTGACAGAAGGTTGTCGTGGTGAAGGTGGTTACCTGCTAAACAAAGACGGTGAGCGTTTTATGGAGCGTTATGCACCAAACGCGAAGGATTTGGCATCTCGTGACGTAGTTGCACGTTCTATGATGACCGAAATCCGTGAAGGCCGTGGTTTAGATGGTCCATTAGGCCCACACTGCTTACTGAAACTCGATCACTTAGGTAAAGAGACTTTAGAAGCCCGTCTACCTGGCGTGTGTGAATTATCTCGTACCTTCGCTCACATCGATCCGGCTGATGGTCCGATCCCTGTTCTGCCAACTTGTCATTATATGATGGGGGGGCTGCCAACTAAGGTGAGCGGTCAGGTTATTCGTAAGAATGCTGACGGCACTGAGCAAGACGTAGTGGGTCTGTTTGCTGTGGGTGAGATTGCCTGTGTGTCTGTACATGGCGCGAACCGCTTAGGCGGTAACTCATTGCTAGATTTAGTGGTCTTTGGCCGTGCAGCAGGTCAACACTTAGGCAAAGCGCTCGATGAGACTGTGGATCCTAAGGATGCGACTGATGCCGATATCCAAGCCTCTCTGGCACGTTTACAACGCTGGGAAAGCAATAAAGAAGGCGAAGATCCAGTGCAAATTCGTAAGGATTTACAACTTTGCATGCAATTAAACTTCTCTGTATTCCGCCGTGGCGATGCAATGGCCGAAGGTTTAGAGCAGTTAAAAGCCATCCGTAAGCGTTTAGAAAATGCTAAATTGTCTGATAACTCTCGTGAGTTTAACACCCAACGTATCGAGTGTTTAGAATTAGACAACTTGATGGCGACGGCGATTGCTACCGCTTATGCTGCTAACTTCCGTACAGAGAGCCGTGGTGCTCACTCACGTGAAGACTATTTAGAGCGTGACGATGAAAACTGGCTATGCCACAGTTTGTTTGACCCTGTGACTGAAACCATGGACCGTCGTGCTGTGAATATGGCGCCTAAGTTGCGTGAAGCTTTCCCGCCGAAGAAACGTACCTACTAGTAGGAGTTGCAAAGATGAAATTGGAATTTGCAGTTTATCGCTACAATCCTGATGTAGATACAAAACCTTACATGCAGGATTACAGCCTTGAAGTGGCTGCTGGCACTGACATGATGGTGCTCGATGCACTGATCAAGTTAAAAGAACAAGACCCAACCTTAGTGTTCCGTCGCTCTTGCCGCGAAGGTGTTTGTGGCAGCGATGGCCTGAACATGAACGGTAAAAACGGTCTGGCTTGTATTACCCCAATCTCTACTTTTAAAGGTAAGAAGTTGGAAATCCGTCCACTGCCAGGTATGCCAGTTGTACGTGATTTAGTAGTTGATTTAACTCAGTTCTACAAGCAATACGAGAAGATTAAACCCTTCCTTATCAACGATGATAAGCAGCCTGCTCGTGAACATTTACAGTCACCTGAACAACGTGCCCATTTAGATGGTCTTTATGAATGTATCATGTGTGCCTGTTGTTCAACGGCTTGTCCATCATTCTGGTGGAATCCTGATAAGTTTATCGGTCCTAGCGGTCTGCTGCATGCTTACCGTTTCTTGATCGACAGTCGCGATACAGCAACAGAAGAACGTCTTTCTGAGCTGGACGACGCCTACAGCGTGTTCCGTTGCCACGGCATCATGAACTGCGTTGACGTTTGTCCAAAAGGACTTAATCCGACCAAAGCAATCGGTCATATTAAGTCAATGCTGCTTAAGCGAGCGGTGTAATGCGAGAACCTGAGCTGAAACCAATAATAATATAGCTCTCAAAGAGTCACTTTCTGGGCATAGAAGGTGGCTCTTTTGTGTATGTAATGGAAGACAACGCGCCGTGAAATCTGGATATTCTAGGGGCGGCAGAAATTATGTATCAAAGGTCCTGACCTGAGATCACATAAAAAAACTATGGCTAAGCACGTGTATAAAGTTTGAAAGGAATAGAAATGCACCAAGGCATCATGAAAGCCTGGCTCGAATCATCTCACTTAAGTGGTGCAAATTCGACCTACGTAGAAGAGATGTATGAAGCCTATCAAGAAGACCCTCAGTCAGTTTCTGACGATTGGCGTGCGGTTTTTGATAATCTCCCTCCGGTGAACGGTGCCTCTAAAGACGCGCCAGAAGCGGCCCACTCAAAAGTACGTGATTATTTTCGCAGTTTAGCGATGGAAGGACGTCATAAGAGCGCAGCTCGTGTGACCGATCCTGAGTTGGATGCTAAGCAAGTTAAAGTGCTACAGCTAATCAACGCCCACCGTTTCCGTGGTCACCAAGGTGCTAACCTTGATCCATTAGGTTTGTGGAAACGTGAACCTGTCGCAGATTTAGATCCCGCATTCCACGGTCTAACCAAAGAAGACATGGAGCGTGAGTTCAATACTGGCTCATTCGCCCATGGCGGCGAAACCATGAAGTTGGCTGATTTAGTCAAAGCGCTAAAAGCCACTTACTGTGGTTCTATCGGCGCCGAATACATGCATATTACCGACACCGATGAAAAGCGTTGGATCCAACAACGTCTCGAACCGTCCTTAGGTAAAGCTAACTACGATAAAAACGTTAAGACCCGCATTCTTGAAGGCCTAAATGCTGCTGAAGGCATTGAAAAATACTTAGGTGCTAAATTCCCTGGTGCGAAACGTTTCTCGTTAGAAGGCGGTGATGCACTAGTACCTATGATGCGCGAAATTATTTATCGTGCAGGTGAAGCGGGCACTAAAGAAATCGTCGTCGGTATGGCTCACCGTGGTCGTTTGAACGTCCTTGTGAACGTATTAGGTAAGCGTCCTGCTGAACTGTTTGATGAGTTTGCGGGTAAGCATGCTGATACTCATGGTTCTGGTGACGTGAAATACCACCAAGGTTTTTCATCTGACTTTGAAACACCGGGTGGCAATGTGCATTTAGCGCTGGCCTTTAACCCGTCTCACCTTGAAATCGTTAACCCTGTGGTTATGGGGTCTGTACGTGCTCGTCAAGACCGCCGCGGTTGTAAAGATGGTTTACAGGTGATGCCAATCACTATCCACGGTGACTCTGCCATTACTGGTCAAGGTATCGTACAAGAGACATTCAACATGTCTCAGACCCGTGGCTTTAAAGTGGGTGGTAGTATCCGCATCGTTGTCAACAATCAAGTGGGCTTTACCACTTCAAATCACCACGATGTGCGTTCAACTGAATACTGTACTGACATCGCTAAGATGGTACAGGCGCCGATTTTCCACGTAAATTCAGACGATCCAGAAGCGGTTGCCTTCGTTGCGCAGTTGGCCGTTGATTACCGTAACGAATTTAAACGTGATGTGGTGATTGATTTAGTGTGTTACCGCCGTCATGGCCACAACGAAGCTGATGAGCCAAGTGCAACTCAGCCACTGATGTATGCCAAGATCAAGAAACACCCAACGCCACGTAAGATTTACGCTGACAAACTGATCGCAGAAAACACCATTGCTGCCGATGATGTGACTAGCATGATCAACACTTATCGTGATGCCTTAGATCAAGGTGATTGCGTAGTGAAAGAATGGCGTCCAATGACACTGCACACCGTGGATTGGACTCCTTACATTGGTCGCGAATGGGATGAAGCCTATGACGCTTCACTGCCTATCGAACGTTTGCAGAAACTAGCCGATAAATTGAGCTACGTGCCTGAAAGCCATTCACTGCAATCCCGTGTTGCTAAGATTTATAGTGACCGCGTCGCGATGGCAAAAGGTGAGAAGTTACTCGACTGGGGCTTTGCTGAAACCTTAGCTTACGCAACGATTCTTGAAGATAAACAACGTGTTCGTATTACTGGTCAAGACTCTGGTCGTGGAACCTTCTTCCACCGTCATGCGGTTCTGCACAACCAAAACGATGCGACTACGTATTTACCACTGCGTAATATTGCCGAAAACCAAGGCCCAATCGACATCACTGACTCAGTATTGTCTGAAGCGTCAGTACTCGCCTTCGAATACGGTTATGCAACAGCGGAACCCGGCGGTCTGGCGATTTGGGAAGCTCAATTCGGTGACTTTGCCAACTGTGCGCAAGTGGTTATCGACCAGTTCTTGTCCTCTGGTGAGCAGAAGTGGGGCCGTTTATGCGGTCTTACCATGTTGTTGCCTCACGGCTACGAAGGCCAAGGTCCAGAACACTCAAGCGCCCGTTTAGAGCGTTTCTTGCAGTTATGTGCTAACCACAATATGCAAGTGTGTGTGCCATCAACACCAGCTCAGGTTTACCATATGCTGCGTCGCCAAGTGGTGCGCCCAATGCGTCGTCCACTGGTGGTTATGTCACCTAAATCATTGCTACGTCACCCATTAGCGGTTTCTAGCATGGAAGAATTGGCTAATGGCAGCTTCCAAAACGTGATCGGTGAAATCGATACGTTAGAGGCGAGCAAGGTCGATCGCGTGGTGTTCTGTAGCGGTAAGGTATACTTCGAGCTGCTGGAAAAACGCCGTAAAGAAAATATCAATAACGTCGCAATAATCCGTGTCGAACAGTTATATCCGTTCCCGCATGAAGAAATGGTTGCAGCCTTAGCTGATTACCAACATGTGAAGGATTTTGTATGGTGTCAGGAAGAGCCGCAAAACCAAGGTGCTTGGTACTCTAGCCAACATCACTTCTGGGCTGCTATCCCTGCGGGTGCAAAACTGACCTATGCTGGCCGTGAAGCGTCTGCTGCACCAGCTTGTGGTTACCCAGAGCTGCATGCTCACCAACAAGAATCTTTAGTGAACAGTGCGTTAAAGCTCTAATTGATAAGACTGTAGTCATAGACATTTTATAAAAAGGATCGTTTTTCATGAGTATCGAAATCAAGGTACCCGTACTGCCAGAATCTGTTGCCGACGCAACTATCGCCACTTGGCACGTAAAAGTGGGTGAACAAGTTTCTCGTGATCAAAATCTGGTTGATATTGAAACTGACAAAGTGGTGCTAGAAGTGGTTGCACCAGAAGATGGTCATATTGGTGAATTTCTATTCCACGAAGGCGACACCGTTCTGGGCGAGCAAGTGATTGCTAAGTTCATTGCTGGCGCGGTTTCTGGACAAGAAGTGACTAAAGCGCAAGCTGAAGCTGCTGCACCTGCTGCTGCGACAGAAGAGTCTAACGATGCGTTAAGCCCATCAGTACGCCGTTTACTGGCTGAACACAATGTTGATGCTAGCAAAGTGAAGGGCACTGGTGTGGGTGGACGTATCACTAAAGAAGACGTTGAAGCCTTTATCAAGTCTGCACCTAAAGCGGCAGTAGCACCTGCGGCTCCTGCGGTACAACCTTTAGCGGCGGGTCGCAGCGAGAAACGTGTACCAATGACACGTTTACGTAAGACTATCGCTAACCGTTTATTAGAAGCGAAAAACTCTACCGCAATGCTCACGACCTTCAACGAAGTGAACATGAAGCCCATCATGGATATCCGTAAGCAGTATCAAGATATCTTTGAAAAGCGCCACGGTATCCGTTTAGGTTTCATGTCTTTCTACGTTAAAGCGGTAACTGAAGCCTTGAAACGCTTCCCTGAAGTGAACGCGTCAATCGACGGTGACGACATCGTTTATCACAACTATTTTGATGTGAGCATCGCAGTATCTACACCACGTGGTCTGGTAACACCAGTGCTGCGTGACACCGATACCATGAGCTTGGCTGATATCGAAAAAGCAGTACGCGATCTGGCGATTAAAGGCCGTGATGGCAAGCTGACTGTGGCGGATATGACTGGCGGTAACTTCACTGTGACTAACGGTGGTGTATTTGGCTCGTTAATGTCTACCCCAATTTTAAACCTGCCACAAAGCGCGATTTTAGGCATGCACGCCATTAAAGATCGCCCAATGGCAGTCAATGGTCAGGTTGAAATCCTGCCCATGATGTACCTAGCTCTCTCATATGACCATCGTATTATTGATGGCCGTGAGTCAGTTGGCTTCTTAGTCGCCATTAAAGACTTCTTGGAAGACCCAACTCGTCTGCTGCTTGATCTGTAATCCAACTCAATAAACGATTCAGTTTAAAGAGTTTATTAAAGACAAAAGTAAGACATACCCTCGTGACTGGTCCAAACGGGCCAGTTGGATTTGATTAGAAGTATACGGATAGATCATCATGAATTTGCATGAGTATCAGGCAAAATCCTTATTTGCCGAATATGGTTTACCAGTGTCAGAAGGTTTTGCTTGTGATACAGCCCAAGAAGCTGTAGAAGCAGCTGGCCGTATTGGCGGAAATTTATGGGTTGTTAAGTGTCAAGTACACGCAGGCGGCCGCGGTAAAGCGGGTGGCGTTAAAGTCACTGGCGATAAAGAAGAAATCAGAGCCTTTGCCGAACACTGGTTAGGCAAAAATCTGGTGACTTATCAAACAGATGAGAAAGGTCAGCCAGTTGCTAAAATTTTAGTAGAAAGCTGCACCGACATCGCTAACGAACTGTACTTAGGTGCAGTAGTTGACCGTAGCACCCGTCGTGTGGTGTTTATGGCATCAACTGAAGGCGGTGTTGAGATTGAGAAAGTGGCCGAAGAAACGCCAGAACTCATTCACAAAGCGATCATCGATCCCCTGACGGGTCCTCAGCCATACCAAGCGCGTGATCTTGGCTTCAAACTGGGCTTAAACCCAACTCAAATGAAGCAATTCACCAAGATTTTCATGGGTCTGGCAACGATGTTCGTTGATCACGATTTCGCACTGCTGGAAATCAACCCACTGGTTATCACCACTGAAGGTAACCTGCACTGCTTAGACGGCAAAATTGGTATTGATGGCAACGCACTGTTCCGTCAACCAAAAATCAAAGCAATGCACGATCCATCACAGGATGACGCCCGTGAAGCTCACGCTGCAATGTTCGAACTGAACTATGTTGCGTTGGACGGAAACGTAGGTTGTATGGTGAACGGTGCTGGTCTGGCGATGGGTACGATGGACATCGTTAACCTGCACGGTGGCAAGCCAGCTAACTTCCTCGACGTAGGTGGTGGCGCGACGAAAGAACGTGTTGCTGAAGCATTCAAGATCATTCTGTCTGATAGCAATGTGAAAGCCGTTCTGGTTAACATCTTCGGTGGTATCGTACGTTGTGACATGATCGCAGAAGGTATCATTGGCGCGGTTAAAGAAGTTGGCGTTAAAGTTCCAGTTGTAGTGCGTTTAGAAGGTACTAACGCTGAATTAGGCCGTGAAGTATTAGCTAAATCAGGTCTTGATATCATTGCAGCTAACAGTCTGACTGATGCGGCTGAGCAAGTAGTTAAAGCTGCGGAGGGCAAATAATGTCTGTATTAATTAACAAAGATACCAAGGTAATTTGCCAAGGCTTTACCGGTGGTCAAGGTACTTTCCACTCTCAACAAGCTATCGATTACGGTACGCAAATGGTCGGTGGTGTATCTCCAGGTAAAGGCGGCAGCGAGCACTTAGGTCTGCCAGTGTTCAACACTGTGAAAGACGCTGTGGCTGCGACTGGCGCAACGGCTTCTGTTATCTACGTTCCAGCGCCTTTCTGTAAAGACGCTATCCTCGAAGCTATCGACGGTGGTATTGAGCTTATCGTTTGTATCACTGAAGGTATCCCAACACTGGATATGCTGGAAGTGAAAGTGAAGCTAGAAGAAACTGGCGTTCGCATGATCGGTCCAAACTGCCCAGGTGTTATCACCCCAGGTGAATGTAAGATTGGTATTATGCCAGGTCACATCCACTTAAAAGGTAAAGTGGGTATCGTTTCTCGTTCTGGTACGCTGACCTATGAAGCGGTTAAGCAAACCACTGACGAAGGTTTCGGCCAATCTACTTGCGTAGGTATTGGTGGTGACCCAATCCCAGGCACTAACTTCATCGACGTATTGGAAATGTTCCAAAACGATCCACAGACTGAAGCCATCGTAATGATTGGTGAAATCGGTGGTACTGCTGAAGAAGAAGCGGCGGCATACATCAAAGCTAACGTGACTAAACCAGTTGTTTCTTACATCGCGGGTGTTACTGCTCCTGCGGGTAAGCGTATGGGTCACGCGGGTGCAATTATCGCTGGCGGTAAAGGTACTGCTGCTGACAAATTTGCTGCATTAGAAGCAGCGGGCGTGACCACTGTCCGCTCGTTAGCGGATATCGGCAAAGCGCTGCGTGCTAAAACCGGTTGGTAATCTAACCGTTAACACACGAAAAGGCGCCTAAGGCGCCTTTTTTATTGTGCATCTGTTAGCCAGTGCTCTGGTGGAAGTGTGAGAATGGACAAAGCTAACACCATGCAGGCTAGCATTTTAGTTGGCAAAGGGTTAGATTGGGGTTCTCTACTGGGCGTCATAATCTGATTGACGTGCAAATGTATCCGTAGAGCCACAACCCTAAGCCTTACGCTTATGGCACCATGGCTGTTCAGCTATAAATCTTGTACTTAATTATCACACGATTGCGGCATTAAGCTGCGAGCGTATTTTTTATTGGCTTATCCCATTGGGGGAGGATAAGCCCAGAGCAGATGGCTAACCCTAAGGGGCATCTATTTACATGAGGGAAAGACTGTGAAAACGCCAAAGATTATTATTTCAGAAATCGATTTAGAAAGACTCGAGCGTCTGCTGGAGTCATTACCTGCGAATGCATTTCCGGGACGTGCAGCATTGGAGGCGGAACTCGACCGAGCAGACATTGTGCCCGCAGCGCAGATGCCCGCTAATGTGGTGACGATGAATTCTGAAGTGAAATTTAGTGTGTCATCCAGTAACGACACTTTTTGTTTGCGTTTAGTTTATCCTAAGGATGCGACGGGTGAGGGCACCATTTCCATACTCGCTCCCGTAGGCAGCGCCTTATTGGGCTTATCACAAGGTGATGAAATCGAGTGGCCAGGCCCTGGGGGCTCAATGGTCAAAGTCCGTATTGAAGAAATTGTTTATCAGCCAGAGCGTAACGGTGATTTTCATCGTTAGTCGCTTAGCTGGACATGAGTGAGTATATAGAGGGCAATATGAAGGAAGCCAATATGATTATACAGACAGAGCGTTTAATTCTTAGACCTTTTACCGAGCAGGATATCGATGCCCTCTATTTGATGAACAGTAACTCTGCGATGTTGAAATATATTCCAACCGAGCCTTTTACTGAGCGTGAGCAAGCTCGTGAACTGTTCCACAATGTGATCCTTCAGGATTACCAACAGCGGGGATTTGGCCGCTGGGCTGTTGAGCATAAGGCTGATAGCAAGGTGATTGGTTTTTGTGGGCCAAAATTTATTCCTGAGTTTAACGAAGTCGAAATTGGCTATCGTTATTTTCCTGAATATTGGGGCAAAGGCATCGGTACCGAAGCTGCTCAAGCAGCAATCAGCGTGTTCCCGCAGTTTGGTATTACGCAAATCATCGCTTTGATCTTAGAGGGGAATTTAGGTTCTGAAACAGTGGCTAAACGCATAGGAATGCATTGGCGTGAACCTAGCGAGTTTATGGGGTATAAAGTCAACGTCTACGCAAAAACTTTATAACTAACCATTTGTATTTTAATAAAAAACCAGCCGATGGCTGGTTTTTTATGATATAGCTTACAGCTAAGACACTATTGAAATATGCCTTCGAGCGAACTTATTCGTCGTTATGATCACAGGTGTCATTTGTGCAATGGCCGTACAAATATAAACTGTGGTTTGTCAGCTTAATATTATGTTTACTAGCCAATTCTTCTTGACGACGTTCGATCACTTCATCTGAAAATTCAATTACTTTACCGCAAGACAGGCAAACTAAGTGATCGTGGTGATGCTGAGTCGATAACTCGAACACGGCTTTACCACTTTCAAAGTGGTGACGACTGACTATGCCGGCATCATCAAACTGGTTTAATACACGGTAAACTGTCGCTAGACCAATTTCTTCGCCTAAATCGAGTAGTTTCTTATATAAGTCTTCTGCACTGATATGTTGGTTTTCAGGTCCTTGCATCAGTTCTAGGATCTTGACTCGTGGCAGGGTGATTTTCAAACCGGCTTTTTTTAGCGCTTGATTTCCATCTGTCATTGCTAATCTCTTGATTGCAGAACCAATAGGTTCATCCGTGGATAGTGATTGCCATTATAGAGGCTCAAATTAAAAACTTAAACCTTTGTTCTAGCTTTATGGGGCTATATGCAGATAAATTGTGTTACTGAGCGTGAAATCGCAATAAATTGCGGCAATTCAAGCATAGTTTTTGTAAGGTTATACCAAGGAATAATGTTCAGGATGCGAAAAATTCGGGACAATAAATAGAATAATTACAATAAAAGGAAACAGTATGTACAAACATATTGTGGTATTAACTGGCGCGGGTATTTCTGCCGAGTCGGGATTACGAACTTTTCGCGATCAAGATGGATTGTGGGAGGAGCATCATATTGAAGATGTAGCCACCCCCGAAGGTTATGCCCGAGATGCCGAGCTTGTTGAACGTTTCTATAACAGCCGTTGGGAGCAGTTACACAGTGGTACTGTGATGCCTAATGCGGCTCATGAAGCGTTAGCCAAGTTAGAGGCTGAGTTTTCTGGACAGTTATTGGTTGTCACCCAAAATATTGATAATTTACATGAGCGGGCTGGATCGCGTCGCTTACTGCATATGCATGGGGAATTATCTAAAGGCCGCTGTCCTCGCTCCCGTCAGACCTTTTTATTAAGAGAACCCTTTGGGGTAAACAACTGTTGTACGTGTTGTATTCCTGCACAAAGGTTACGTCCCCATGTGGTGTGGTTTGGTGAAATGCCGTTAGGCATGGATAGAATTCACGATGCGCTCGATAATTGTGATTTATTTATCGCCATTGGTACCTCGGGCACGGTATATCCCGCAGCGGGTTTTGTTGACACGGCCAATCATCATGGGGCGCAAACTGTCGAGGTTAATTTACAATCGCCCGATAGACACAGCCAGTTTCAATATCATTTAACCGGTAAGGCAGGGGAGTTGGTGCCTAAATTAGTCGATACTATACTCTCAGGCAAAGTGATTGGCTCCGATTTAGCCGAGTCTGATTTAAAAGAATGAGCAACGAGCCCATGGCGCAAAAACTGGCGATTATCATGCGTGGCTTGCCGGGCTGCGGTAAATCCTATTGGGTTGAACAGTTTGTCGCTAATCTGCCGTTAGAATATGCGCTGCGCGTCCGTCAAGGTGGTATTTTCTCGACCGACAGTTTTTTCTACGAGGGAGAGGTGTATCGATTCGATGCGAAAAAACTTTCCGAATACCATCAACGTAATTTAACTGCATTTATTCAAGCACTCAGCAATGCCCAGCCTGTGGTGATTTGTGATAATACTAATCTCTGCCGCTGGGAGTACATGGCTTACGAGGCCGCAGCCAAAGCCCTTGGCTATCAAGTGCGAATTATACTTGTTGGTAATCCATCAGATCCTGTTCATCAAAAACTGTGTGCTGAACGTAATCGTCACGGTGTGCTGTTAACTCAAATTCGCAGGATGGCAAAACAATTTGAGGATTGTTAACTTTCCTTTGTTTGTCATCTTTTGGTGTTATCTTCGATTCAAAATTAATGTCCAAGACCCTGAGTAAGAGTTTCATAAGCTTGATCTTAATGACAGTTTCCCTTTTATTTGTCGATTATACTACGGCGAGTTAGTTCCTCTGGAGTGTACCTTGTTAACAAAACTGCTGCTCACCCTCGCCGTCATCATTATGGCGATTTTGCTGCTCGCTAAACGTAAGCCTGGTGTGGTTCAAGCGTCATTACAAAATACGCCTGTGTTGCAGAGTCTATTGCGGCGCTACGCTATGAGTGGGGTATTTTTACTGCTTGGGCTTTGTGTTTTAAGCTACAGTGTGTGGTATTGGCACGATCAGCATAAAGTGGTGACCGTGACAATTATATCCCCATCGGGTGACAGTTTCGGTGTTTATCATGCCCGTAAAGGCGATATCTCAGAAGCAAAGATGGTCACGGTTGAGGGGGTACATATTCGTTTTTCAAATGCTGAGCGACTAGAGATCCTCGAAGACTAAGGCATATTTATTTTACGAATTTATCTCTCCCGCCTTTTCATTGCGAAGTTATGCGTTAAACTAGCGACAATTTTTTAGCCTGCACTTAAGTGGACTTTTTAGCTTAAGTTTTTTTCAGGAGGACACATGATTACTGCCTACGTCTATAAAAACCGTCAGTTGACGGTGACAGAGATTAACACTCAGGACAGTATTCCGGCGTCGACCATATGGTTGGATCTTTATAAACCTGATGATGCAGAGCGAGAGTGGTTAAGTCATTTTTCAGTTGAAGAAGTGCCAGACGAAGAAGATATCAACGAGATTGAGGCGTCGGCACGTTTTTATCAAAACAGCGACGGGCTGCATATCAATTCCTTATTCCCACAACGGGTGGGGCAAGATGTGCGTGGGGTGAACGTTTCCTTTAACCTGCGTACTAATTTTCTACTGACTATCCGTGAAGAGGATGTCGGACTTATCCGCCTATTACGAAACTATCTGCGGTTAGGTCGGCTTGAAGTATCAACCCCTCAGGAATTGTTTCTCGAACTATTTAATTTAAAAGTGGATTATCTCTCTGACTTGATCGAAGACGTGTATACCGTGCTTGAAAATGTCGGTGAGCAGGTTTTTGACAGTGAAGAGCTTGATGATGTGTTTAAGCTGATCACATTGCAAGAAGACTCCAATGGTAAGATTCGCTTAAGTTTGCTCGATACCCAGCGCTCACTACGTTATATGCAGCGATATTACCGCGGGCAATTATCCGATGAACACTTAAAAGACTTACGTGAAATGCTCTCGGACATTGAGTCTTTAATGCCTCACAGCCAGTTTATCTTCGACAAGTTAAACTTCTTGCTGGATGCTGCGATGGGTTTTAGTGGATTACAGCAGAATAAGATCATCAAAATTTTCTCGGTCGCTGCCGTTGTCTTTCTGCCTCCGACACTGATCGCGAGTAGCTACGGAATGAACTTTAATGGTATGCCCGAGCTAGAATGGCAATATGGTTATCCGATGGCGATTCTAATGATGCTTGCGAGCGCTGCGGGGACTTACTTTTTCTTTAAGCGTAAGCATTGGCTGTAATTGGCCAATTTGATTTAATCGCAAAGTATTCGCAAAAAGCCGGAGTTTCTCCGGCTTTTTTATGGGGATTATTTGCGGCTATCGCCACCAAAGTAATAACTGACGCGTTCTCGAGGGTTGAGATATTCGTGAACTTTTTCAGGTAGTGCCGCGGGAGGAAGGCAGCGGACGATACTGATCCCTTCGATTTCAAGATCAACGATAGGCGCTTGATCTTTTGGCACTAATGCATCGTAAACGAGGATTTTAGGGCAAAGTAGCTTTTGCAGATTGACCGACATCACCATCGCATATTGGCCGCTTGACAATTCCACCACACTTCCGGGGGGATAAATGCCAAGCATCTTGATCATTTTGCCAATATATTCCTGATTTAATTTTGTTTTATATTGTTTATACAAGTGTCCCAACGCGGCGTATGGCATACGAGCTTTACCCTGATTACCTGGGTAGCACAGGGAGTCATATTCATTCACTACTGCTAATAGCTGGGACATCTTATCAAGATCCGTTTCCTGCAATCCCTTGGGGTAACCAGTGCCATCAAGAAACTCATGGTGATTGGTGATAGCAGGGAAGGCAGCCTCAGGGAAATTCTCAGCCAGTTTGAGTAAATCAATCCCAAGAAGGGGATGTTGCTTAATAAAATTAAGCTCAGGCGCAGACCAAGGTGTGGTCTTTTTCAAAATCTGCGGTGGCACTTTGAGTTTACCCACATCATGAAATAGCGCACTTAAACCGATTAATTCAATTTCACTTCGGTCCCATTCCATCTCTTTAGCAATCAGCATGGCGAGTATGGCAACGTTTAATGAATGGTAGTAAATACTCTCATCCTGTTTGGCGTCACTCATTAAGTGCAGTACTAGATTATCGGAAGTTAACAGCTGTTCCACCATACTGTGGACTAACACCTTAGCATCATCAACGGCATTCAATGGTCGATTGCGTAGTTTAGAAATCATACTGCGCATCATGGCCACTGAACGGGTGAAGTTTTGTTCCGTTTTATGAATATCTCGGCGGAGTTTTTTCTGGACTTCGATTTGCTCAGCCTTATAGACATCCATATCATTTTTAAGATCGTGCAGTTCTGGACTCGGTGGCAGCTTGATAGGGTTAATGGCCTCAGGATTTAGCGGTGCGGTTTCACTGCGCTCTAAATCGACAATTACGTGTTCAATACCGAGATTTTTAATTAATTCAATTTGCGCAGCCTGTTTTATGTGAAAGCTACTGAATAAAAAAGGATGATCTTTCCAAGCAACGGGTAAACGCACAAAATTACCCACTTGTAATTGATGAATTGATACTTTACAGCTTTTTTTCATATTTTTGTTATCGTGAAGCCAATGGCGTTATTTTATATCAATGGTGCAGCTTTACAATTACTTAACTAACATGTCAGCATAGTAAGATTGGAAAATAACCGAAGCATTGAGCCTATATGGATTTTATCGAAGTATACCCTAATGCGATACCTGAAGACCTATGTGATCGTCTCATTCTTGCGTTCGAAAACCACTCAGGTGTGGTTGATGGGCAAACCGGTAATGGGGTCGATCTTGAAAAAAAGATCAGTCGAGATCTTACACTAGATAATTTCATAGATTTACAGCCACTTAAGAATGAGTTGTTATCTTATACCCTTAAGGGGACCGCTGATTATTTTACTCAATATTCGATGGCGTTGATGGGAGCTGTGGCGGTTTCTGTTAGTGATGAACAAGGTCAAGCTGTGACTCTAACGCCAACGAATTTTGAGCGTCTTGGTAAACCGAGAGCCGAAGCATTGGTCAAATATTTATACCGCAGTGGTAGTATTAATATTCAGAAATATCAAAAGAATAAAGGTGGATATCCCCACTGGCATTCAGAGCAATTTCCTCAGCTTAACCACAACGAGGCCTTACACCGTGTGGTGCTTTACATGTTTTATTTAAATGATGTAGAAGAGGGCGGCGAGACCGAGTTTTATTATCAGCAGCGTAAAATCGCACCTAAAAAAGGCACAATGGTGATTGCGCCAGCAGGTTTTACTCATTCCCATCGTGGCAATATGCCTATCAGTAATGATAAGTACATTGCCACCTCTTGGGTGATGTTTAATCGCGCCGAGCAGCTTTATGCTGTTTATGCATAGGATAGTTAGGTTGGGATGGTAATTCTGAATCGCGCGCCTTCAAGATTGCTTTCTTCAATACTTAGACTTCCGCCATAGCTACTGACAATTTCATCACATACGGCTAAGCCAATCCCTTGTCCTGGCGATTGGCTGTCGGCTCTTACGCCGCGCTGAATAATTTTTTGCCTAAGTTGTTCTTCTACGCCTGGGCCATCATCTTCGACGATCAATTCAAAATCACTCTGCTGATTAAAATGTGCTGTTACCTGTACTTGGCTAATACATAGCCTGAAGGCGTTTTCCATTAAGTTACCGCAGAGTTCCATTAAATCGCCTTTATTACCGGGAAACAATAAATTAGTCGGTATGTTGGCCTTAAATTTCACCTGTTTGTCACGGTAAATTTTAAATAGCATTTGCGCGAGTTGCTCAACAAGTGGGGCAATAGCGGTGTGTTCCTGCTTTAATCCCTGGCGACCTAACATGGCGCGTTTTAGTTGATATTTAACCAGCTGATCCATTTGGCTGATCTGCTCCATGATTTTTTCATTGGCAGATTGCTTTGTCAGACTTGTATCATCGGTAATGGCGTGAACGGCTGCAAGACGAGTTTTTAAGCTGTGCGCCAGATCGTTCATCGCGTTTTGATAGCGTTGTTGTTGGGCGCTCGATTGCTGTAATAGTTGGTTAAGCGCTTGAGTTACGCCTTCAAGCTCAACGGGGTAACCTTCTGAAAGTGACTTAGTCTTACCTTGGTTTATCGACTGCAACTCGTTTTGCATCCTTACGAGTGGACGCATCCCCCAATATGCCGCACTGACCAGCAGAATCAGTGCGAGAGCGAGCACCATGGCCAGACGGATATAGGTGCGTTTACTGAATTTGCTGTATTCCTGCTCGAGCTTAGCTGCATCTTTCATTACAAGCAGGTTGTAATGTACGCCAGCGATTTCTACTGCGAGCAAATACACAAAGTAACCTCTGTCATCGGCCATGGTGAGGTAATAGGGCGGAGAGTCGTTACGGATTTCGTTGAAACGTTCGCAGGTATCGAAGAGGCCACGGTCAACAGCGAGGGATGAGGTCCATACTTGTTTAAACTTCTCATCACAACTTGCGATTACATACCGCTCTTGCTTGTTGTTTTCCTCTAACCAAGCACTGGTATCAGGAATAAGATCATGTTCTCTAAGCTCGGCGGCAACTTGTGGAATTTCGGCGATAAGCTGGGCGGTTTCTTCGTTATAGCTATTTTGCGCATGCAGAATGTTGACCATCCAAGCGAGGCCAAACCCTACTAAGGTGATGATAGATAACGAGGTGAGAAACATCCGGGTAAGCAGACGTTTCTTGAATTTGAGCCTTAGTTGCATGGCAGATTAAATTTATATCCTTGTCCACGGATTGTGGCTATCGGATTATCAATGCCATCGCGGGTGAGTTTTTTACGTAAGCGACTCACCATCACTTCGATAGTATTAGGATCGCCTTCTTTGTCGCCATAAATGACATCTAATAGCCGCTGTTTTGCGACGACTTCATGACAATGGCGCATTAAATATTCGAGGATAAGGTACTCGAAGGCGGTGACTTCCATAATGTCATTGCCTAGCGTTACTTGTTTAGCGGCAAGATCAAGTTTTAACTCACCACTGGTAATGACAGGTTTGACAAAGCCGGCGCTACGTCTGACTAAGGCGTCAAGTCTTGCGACAAGTTCTTCTTTTTGGAAGGGTTTAACTAAATAATCGTCAGCGCCCGCATTGAGGCCTTCAACTTTATCTTGCCAATTCACCCTCGCTGTGAGGATAAGAATGGGGGCTTTAACGCCTTCTTCACGTAATTGTTGGATAAGACTAATACCATCTTGATCGGGTAAACCTAAATCCACAATGGCAACATCTATAGGGTAATTGGTTGCTTGGAAAAAACCTTCTTTGGCAGTGAGGGCCACTTGAACTTGGTTGCCCAAATCGCTTAACTGCACTTTTAGATGATGGGATAAAATAAGATCATCTTCGACAACCAAAATTCTCATAATACTCATGCCTTAACGTCGACTGGACTCAGTGTACGCAAATTATACGTGGGAGCCAAATATTGTCTTATCTTACCCACAAAGAACTTAACCTCGGCTGACCAAGGTTCGTTAGTGGTGAAAATAAGTACTAATCCATTGTCTTTAAAGTCATTATCTTTAATGTATTGTTAATGGCTATTGCCTTTATTTCGCTTTACTCCAGATGCCGTTGCCGCTCCACACTGCTCCTAAACTAAATAGCATTACGCTGCCCATGATGATCGCCAGTCTTAACCAAGGCTCTCCATGAGCGAGCCGTATCTGTACAGCATCGATTGCAGTGGTTCCCCAAACGGTGATAACACTGATAAACAATGCAGCTTGAACTATTCGAATCACAAGTGGTTGTTTAATAAGCAGGAAAAAAGGTGCTATAGCAAAAAGGCTTGTGAATACAAGCTGGTCATACCGTAAAAAATGTGCGCTTAACAGCCAAAAGGCGACAATCATCCAACTCACTCTCCACCACATAATCTTCTCCAACGCCAATATTGATGCAGGCTAATATAGCGATGTTTAAAGGACTATTCTATTTACTTGTTCACAGAATGGTGAGATTGCAGAATAAACAAGCCCAACAATGTTGGGCTTGGGATGATCAACATAAACGATAAATTATAGGGATATTTTTAATCTATTTTATGGACTTGCTCATCAAAGCTTGGGGCAACTTTGCCAGCTTGAGTATTATTAAAGACGGTTTCATTAAATTCGCCTTCTGATTTAGCGATCACGACTGTGGCCACACAATCACCAGTGACGTTTACTGCGGTACGTACCATATCCAGTAGTCGGTCGACACCAATAATTAACGCAATACCTTCAACGGGGAGGCCAACTTGGTTAAGCACCATCGCGAGCATTATGAGGCCAACACCAGGAACGCCTGCAGTACCAATCGAGGCCAGAGTCGCGGTTACAACCACCGCAGCATAATCAGTAAGGGTTAACTCAATGCCAAATACTTGAGCGATAAATACCGTTGCGACACCTTGCATAATAGCCGTGCCATCCATGTTAATGGTGGCACCTAATGGCAGGGTAAAAGAGGCGATTTTATTATCTACACCAAGTCGGTGTTCTGAGGCTTCTATGGTAATAGGTAAGGTAGCGTTAGAGCTGGCGGTGGAAAAGGCAAATAACTGTACATCGCGCATTTTGCGAATAAAGATCAATGGACTTAAACCTGAAAACACCTTAAGTAAAATGGGATATACAATAAAAGCGTGAATAAGCAATACGACGAGTACGACAAAGAAATACTGAACCACGCTGCTGAAAGTTTCTACGCCGAGAGTTAATGCAAGTTTACCCATTAGAGCAAAAACACCGTAAGGCGCAAGCTGCATAATCAGGGTCACTACGCGCATAATCACTTCGTTTAAATCTTCAAACAATACAGCAATACGTTTACCACGCTCGCCAATATGAGCGATAGCAAACCCAAAAATCACTGCAAAAATAATGATTTGCAGCATATTGCCTTCGCTCATGGCTTGCATTGGATTGGTCGGCACTATGCTGATTAATACATCAGCGAGACTCGGCGCTTCTTTTGCAACGTAATGCATTTTCTCTGACGCGAGTGAAGCATTACCCGGGTGGACTATCACTGCACTGATAATAGCTAGTACTAAGGCTATAGCGGTTGTGAATAAATAAAAGGCTAATGTTTTGCCGCCTAATCGCCCTAATTTTGAGGGTTCACTTAAGGAACATGTCCCACAGACTAAGGAAATAAATACAAGTGGAACGACTAACATTTTTAAACTTGAGATGAAAATCGTACCGATAACATGTAAAAAGCCGTTGGTAATATAGTCCTTAATAAATGCACTATCCGGAAAGTAATTACGTAGAAATAGTCCAATTGCAATACCCGTAACCATGCCGATTAAAATTTTACTGGTAAGGCCGAGTTTATGTTGTGATGAGGTTGCCATGGGGGTTCCTGTGTGTTTTTTATACGTTCTAATATTGGCGACGACAAGACTAGCAAGAAAATGCAGAAGTTTAAATGAGTTCTAATGTTAAACTAAGTTCAAAATATGCAAAATAAAATAAGAGAGTAATGGAAAAGTTACGTGAAAATTGTGTAATGTTAGCCTATAAGTTATAAGCGTCAATCTTAGTATTATCATTAGAATAACAGGGAGCCTGACAATGAAGTCAGCGTATAAGGTTTTTCTCGCAGGACTATGTTCACTTTTTTTGGTTGCATGTGGAGGCGGAGGCAGTATCTCCGATGATGGCTCTGGCACTCCTCCCACTCCCGGTGTTATTACCGTTACGATGGGGATCTCCAATACCAACATTTCAGCAAATACTCCTGCTACTGTTACCGCGAAGGTAGTGGATTCAAAAGTGGGTGCCTTAGCGGGGGAATTGGTCACTTTCAACCTAAGCAATTCAAGTATGGGATCTTTTTTCCCGACTTCGGCCACTGCATTAACAAATAGTGATGGGATTGCCTCTATTATTTTAAATACGGCAACGATTGCTGGTGCAGGGACTGTTACCGGAAAGATTGATACTGGGGAGTCCGGTAAAATTGGTTTTGTCATGGCTGGTGATGGGGGAAATGTTGGGGGAGGGGCTCAAGTTACCTTAAAACTCACTAATACGGCAGGTAATGCAATTGACAGTATTACATCTACGACACCTGGCATTTTAACTGCAACAGTAACTGGATTATCAAAAGCAGCCATTGTTACTTTTGATACAACAATTGGCGATCTACCAGTAAAAACTGCTATTACAGATATCAATGGCAAAGCTAGCGTTAATTTATATGCGGGAAGTCTTCCTGGTGCGGGTACTGCAAAAGCATCGTTGAACACGGGTGAGTTTGGTGAGCAAGTCTTTGTAGTGGGCGCTACCAATGTATTAATGGGAAGTGGCTCGCCCTTCGTGTCAGGCAAAGCAGATGTAAGTGCTACCACATTATCAGCAGGAGGAACTGCAACGATTTCTGTCCTCCTTCAGGATAGTAACGGTAATCCATTTACCGAGCCTGTGGATGTTAAATTTGCTTCAACTTGTTCAAATAAGGCGACACCAGAAGCAGTGTTAAGTACTCCTGTTACCGCTGTCGGCGGCCAAGCAACGAGTACCTATCTCGCAAAAGGATGTGTCGGTGATGATAATATTACTGTTACTGCAGATGTAGGGGGTAAAAACCTTTCCGCTACAGGTATTATTAAAGTGTTGTCAGCAAGTGTAGGTAGTATCGTTTTCGTTGATGCAACACCTCAGAATATTGGTATCAAAGGCACAGGCACTGCAGAATCTGCCACTTTGCGTTTTAGAGTGTTGGATACAAATGGCAATGCTGTAGCGAATAAATCGGTCGATTTTAAGCTTAACAATGATTCTGCTGGATTAAGCTTAACACCTGCAACTGTGACATCGAATAATCAAGGCTACGTACAAACAGTAGTGAATTCTGGTACTGTCGCAACCACGGTGCGTGTGACTGCAACGACTCAAGGGTCCAATGGGGCAATCATTTCAAGCCAATCTAATGTATTAGTCGTTTCAACGGGTAAGCCTGATCAAGACAGCTTTTCACTTTCCGCGTCAGTTTTAAACGTTGAAGGCTGGGATTATGATGGCGCTAAAGTGACTGTAACAGCCCGTTTAGCTGACGCTTTTAACAACCCTGTGCCAGATGGTACTGCTGTAGTGTTCACTGCGGAAGGTGGTTCAATTGAGAGTTCATGCCAAACAAAAAAAGGAGTGTGTTCTGTAGTTTGGACTAGTCAACAACCTCGTCCAGTTGGTGTTGCCGCTAATGGGCCTTTTTTCGATAGCATTGGTAATCGCGTTAAAGATCCTACTGCTTTATTAAAGCAAGAGGTCAATCTCGCTGGTCGAAGCTATTTTGGGAACTATTATGGCCAACCCTATGGTGGACGAGTCACTATTACTGCTACAGCAATTGGTGAAGAGTCTTTCCCTGATCTAAATAGCAACAATATTCTCGATACCGCGAATGAATTTAATTTATTTGTCGGTACCTCAACAAATTGTGGCCGTGATAACAGCGGAGACTGTTATGACTTGACCGAAGCCTACGTTGATCATAACGAAGATGGTATTTATACGCCGAAGTATATGACAGCAAGTACTACGGATACCTCCGGTGCTCGCGAAACCTTCACTGACTTTATTGATCCCGTGAATCCAACAGGACAAGGTGAGTTTAACTTAGCGGATGGAGAGTACAGCGGTGTGTTATGTGACGCTTCAGTTCCAGGGGTAAAATGTAGCCCACAAGCTTCAATTTCGGTTCGGCGCTCGCTTGTTCTTGTAATGTCAAGCAGTGAGGCTTACGCAACCAGTCTTGGAAATGTTGTGATTACTGATAATGTTGCAGGTAACAACCAAATTGATATCGGACTAAAAGGTAGCGCATCTGTTGTGTTTACTATAGCTGATATTAATAATCAGCAAATGCCTGCTGGAACAGTGGTTAACTTTAAAGCTACAGGCGCTACTGTCACGAGTTCAGGTAGTTATACTTGGCCAAGTACAAATTATAATGGTGGTAGACAGTTTGTTGTAAGCTTAAAAGGTGGCGATCAGCCCGACTCTGGTAATTTAATTGTCACAGTTACAACGCCAGGCTTAAGTGATGTTGGACTCGTAGGGACGGCATCTGAGGTGCTTAATATTCCCATCGTGGTTAAATAAGAACTAAAAAATAAGGTGCCGATGGCACCTTATTTTTGTTCATAAATACAATACCCGCATTGTTTTCACTGTGCGGGTGGTTGATTACTCAGCAAGTAAACCGCGGCTACGCAACAACGGTTCGATTCCTGCCTCTTTTCCACGAAATTTTTTATACATCAACATAGGGTCGTCACTGCCACCCTTAGACAAGATGTTGTTACGGAAGGCATCTGCGGTTGCTTTATCGAAAATGCCATTTTCTTTAAAGGCTTCGAAGGCATCGGCACCTAAAATATCCGACCAGAGGTAGCTGTAGTAACCGGCTGAATAACCGCCCGCGAAGATATGCGAGAAGTAAGTGCTGCGGTAACGTGGGCTGATCTCATTAATCAATCCCATGGCAGTTAAGGAGTCGGCCTCAAACTTGGCGGCATCCTTAGGCGAGGTATCGGTTAGGGTGTGCCAATCTAAATCGAGCTTTGTGGCGGCCATATATTCAACGGTCGCAAAGCCTTGGTTGAATTTGCTGGCGGCTTGGATTTTTTTCACCAGTTCCTGCGGGATCACTTCACCGGTTTTGTAGTGCTTAGCAAATTGCGCGAGCACTTCGGGCTGAGTCATCCAGTTTTCGTTGACCTGTGAAGGGAACTCCACATAGTCGCGAGGTACTGCCGTTCCGCCCTGTGAGCGATATTCAACATTGGATAACATGCCGTGCAGCGCATGGCCAAACTCATGGAACAGGGTGCTGGCTTCATCGAAGGTGAGCAACGCAGGTTCATTACCCGCTGGGCGAGGGTAGTTCAACACGTTGACTATAATGGGTTTAGAATCGACACCATTCATATGGTATTGCTTGCGGAACGAGTTCATCCAGGCGCCACCGCGTTTGCTATCACGGGTAAAATAGTCACCCATAAAGATGGCCATAAGCTTACCGTCTTTATCATACACTTCCCAGGTACGCACTTCGGGGTTGTATTTGGGTAAGTCGGTACGTTCTTTAAAGGTTAAACCATAGAGGCGATTGGCCGTGTAGAACACGCCTTTTAGGGTGCTGTCGAGGGAGAAGTAAGGACGAGTTTGCTGCTCGTTAAAGCTGTACTTCGCAACACGGATTTTGTCGGCATAGTAATCCCAATCCCAAGCTTGCAGCTTAAACTTGCCGCCTTGGCTGTCGATTAAGGCCTGCATATCTGCAACCTCAGCCTTGGCTTGGGCAAGGGCTGCTGGCCAAACTTTATTGAGTAAGCCGTAGACATTTTCAGGCGTCTTGGCGGTGCGATCTTCTAACACAAAATCCGCATGGGTTTTATAGCCCATGAGCTGCGCACGTTCGGCGCGCAGTGCGGCAATTTTTGCCAGAATGACTTTGTTATCATTGGCATTATTGTTATTACCACGCTCGATATAACCCTTATAGAGTTTTTCGCGTAGTTCGCGATTATCGGCATAAGTTAAAAATGGCGTGATAGACGGGCGTGACGTGGTAAATACCCATTTGCCTTCATGGCCACGTTTTTTCGCGGTTTCGGCGGCGGTGGCAACCACATCGGCCGGTAAACCTGATAAGTCAGCTTGCTTATCAATCACTAGCTCGAAGGCATTGGTTTCGGCTAACAGATTGTCACCAAAGGCTAAGTTAAGTTTGCCGATTTCTTCATTCAGGGCGCGCAGCTTGGTTTTATCCTGCTCGCTGAGGTTAGCACCGCCACGGGTAAATGATTTATAGGTGTCTTCCAGTAATTTGGCCTGAGCCGTGTTGAGCTTTAGGCTGTCTTTGCTGTTATAAACGGCTTTAACGCGTTGAAACAGCTTATCGTTCAATAAGATATCGTCTTCGGCCGACGATAACATTGGCGAGACTTCTTTGGAAATCGCTTGCAGCTCTGGAGTGGTATCCGCGCCAGTTAAGTTAAAGAAGACGTTGGATACGCGGGTCACGAGACCGCCCGAAAACTCCATCGCTTCAATGGTGTTGGCGAAGGTCGGCTTGTCTTTATTATCGACAATCGCTTGGATTTCTTCGTGTTGTTGAGCGATACCCGCCTTAAATGCTGGGAGGAAGTGCTCGGGCTTAATCTTATCGAAGGCCGGAATTTCCATAAAAGTATCATAGGGTTTAAAGAATGGGTTGCTGGCATTTTGGCTGATGATCTGTGCCGACATGGCATTCGGTGCGACTGCCGCCTGCGCCGCAGTATCGCTATGCTGCGCACTGCAACCGCTTAAGGCTAGGGCGAGCGTGATAGCGCTAAAGGTCAGTGTGATTGCGTGTGGTTTGAGTGTTCGCGCGTTAAGGGCCTGTGATTTTAGGCTTAGTCCCTTCATGTCAATTCCCCGTTAGGTGATTATTATTCTGTCGGATTAATGGTGTTAACAACCATTAAGCTTATTTTAAGCTGACTGTTTAGCATGTATTCGCCTAAGGGTTCCATCGATTTTGTGTTTTGTTTGTAACAAATGGTTAGCCTGCGGTTTTTAACGGAAGAACTATGGCAAACTGAGCCGCGCACTAAAGCAATATTCGGCAAAGGATAAAGCCATTGCTTGGGTGCGTTTTTATGTAAGTCCCTCATCATACAAATAATAAATAGGACCTCTATGGAATTGCTTCGGTTTAACTGTACGAGTCTCTGTCGTCGTTTTTCTTATTCCCTATTAGTCGCTGCGCTGTGGACATCGCAAGCAGCAGCGTCATCCACTAGCCTTAGCCAAGATGCGCTTAAGGTGGCCGATTATGCGGTGACCACCTATGACACGCAGATGGTTAAGAGTCTGGCGCATTTAATCAGTTTTAATACCCAAGCGGTTGAGGGGCAAACACCCGATACCAACCCCGCTTTTATTGGTTTTAAGTCGAGTTTAAAAAGCTTGAGCCAAGAACTCGGGCTCGATTATGCCGACCACGGTTATGTTGTATTGATTGGCCTCGATGCCAATGTTGTCGATGCCCAACGCTCACAGGTTGAGAAATTAGGAATCGTTACCCACGGCGATGTGCAACCCGCCAATCCCGCGCTCTGGGCCAAGAGCCCCTATGTGCTGGATACCGAGTCTGAACCTGGCAAGCTGATAGGTCGCGGCACTGAAGATGATAAAGGCGCGATTGTCACCGCCATGTATGCGATGAAGGCCATCAAAGATAAACAACTCGAACGGGAAAAACGCATTGAGCTGTTGGTGTATTTAGCCGAAGAGTCCGATTGGGATCCACTAAAAGCCTTTTTAGCCCATTACACCCTAGCGCAGATAAATATCACTATAGATGCCGAGTATCCAGTCGTCACCGCCGAAAAGGGTTGGAGTAAGATTGGCTTTACTGTGCCGAATATCGAGTCAACGCAGGAGCAGGGCGCGGCAACGAATGTTCCGAGCCTAACTGCATTTTCCGGCGGCTATTTTGCTAGCCAAGTGCCACAGCAAGCCGAGGCGCAAATTCATGCCATCACCCCAAGCTTGTTTGAACAATTACAGGCGAGCGCCGCAAAGCAGCAGGGGATGAAGTATCGATTCGAGCGTACTTGCGAGCAGGCCGTGTGCGACTTGCATATTTTTGCCGACGGTAAGGCGGCCCATTCCTCAACACCAGAAGATGGGGTGAATGCCGTGACGCATTTGGCCTCGCTACTTCAGCCATACACTTGGCCTAAAACCACTGCGGCTTTGACGGTCGCCGCCATGAATGAGTTAGTAGGGGTGGGGATTTATGCCGAGCAGTTTGGCGAACTGGCCTATAAAGATGATTTTATGGGCGCTTTAACGCTGGCCCCCACTGTTGTTGCGCAAACGAGTAAAGGGACGGAAGTCACCATTAATTTACGTCGCCCAGTGGGCAAAACGCCTGAGTTACTCTCAGCCCAAGCCAAGGACGCGCTGAACAAATGGCAAGCTGAGCATCAAGTGACACTCATCGACGTGGAAAGTTATTGGGGCGAGCCTATGGTGATGAAGGATGCACCGCATCAGCAGACTTTACTCGATGTATTTGCTCACTTTACTGGCATAGCATCACCCAAACCCGTGGCCATTGGCGGCTCAACCAACAGTAAATTATTCCCCAACGCTTTAAGTTTTGGCCCCGCCATGCCGGGCGTGGAATACACTGGCCACACCGAGAAAGAATTTATTACCCATAAACAGTTTATGCTGAATCTGAAAATGTACACCGCCGCTTTTATTGAGTTAACCGCCGCAAAATAGTGTGCTTTTTAATGGGCTTGATTAATTAAAGCGATGGGTAAAATACAACATAGGGTGAAAGGCGCTGATTTCACGCCAAAACTCATCGGTTTATAAGATAATGGCGGCTAATCCAAAATAGCCGCCATTGCATTGAATCGTTAAAACAAGATAACAACTGTTCATCTGGCGAAAAGCTTTTGCCCCAAAACGAGTTAACAAGTTTTCGGTGGAACAATAATGAACGACTTTCTGGCCTAGTAATATTCATCGTTATATCCCGTGTGATGTAATTCACTACTAACCATCAAAAAACGGGATAAGTATACCGTTGTATTCAAATTATAAGGATTGTGAACGATTTTCATCCTGCATTTGTGCGTGCTTTCTAATTTTTAAATAAATATCTTTAAAATTAATCGCTTATACTTACCAGTTCATAGATAATATGTTTTAAAAACGCGCATGTGCGTTTTTCTAGGTGGTGTATTTGAAGCAAAGCCGATAACTTCGCTGCAATACAATCAGTTAACCATGTGCAGTAATGTTATACCAATAAGGGGTGAAGGTTGAGCGAGTATTTCGAAATCGCGTATGCAGCGACATCAAGTAGATTGTGCTTATTCACTGGAACGGGATTTTCGAAATCTGTATCAGATAACCAAGCCCCTAGCTGGCAAGGACTTTTGGAGTCACTGTGTGAACTTCTTGCAAATGGAAATGATTTAAAGGCCAGCCTATTTCCAAAAGACGGTAAAAATACACTCGGATTAGAGGAGGCGGCTCAGGTTATTTCTATTGAACTGCAAAAAGTAGGTAAGAGCATCCACGAAGAAATTGCAAAGGAAATCAGTTCCATAAAGTTGATGGGGAACAATGCATCAATAGAAGATTTTCTATCAAAATGCTCTTGTCGTGTTGTTACAACCAACTATGACAAGCTTGTCGAAGAGCTAGTAGGATTTGAAGCATGTCACTCCTTGACGCCTGGCCTGCCGATTCCTAGATCGTCAGCCAGGGTCAAAGTCTATCATGTTCATGGGTCGATAGACTCTCCAGAAAATATGGTTGTTACGTCAGATGACTACTTTAAGTTTATTCATAGCGAATCGTATTTTTCGAGGAAACTAAGCACGGTGTTACATGAAAATACCGTGGTTATCTTGGGCTACTCTCTTGGAGATGCAAATCTAAAATCAATAATCAGTGATTATAAAGGGTTTTCTAAAAACCACGTTATAGGCTCGAATATATTTTTGGTGTCGCGATCAAAAGTCGATCAACCGGTTAAGGATTACTATGCGCACTGTTACGGTATTCGAGTGATTGATGAAACAGAGTGCCATGATTTTTTTAAAAAGCTAAATTCGGAAATCCCGAATGCAGAAAAGTGTGCAGAATCATCAGTAGCAAATATTAAAAAAGTGGTTTTTAATAATCATCAATTCACGAAAGGTTTTTTAAGTATTGAAAATGCATTTTACGAAATCGTATCTTCGATTGCGGCTGTCGGCGTAAGTATAAATGATAAAAAAGTGGTTAAAGCACTTGGTCAAATTATTGAATTCAAAACGGATTTGACGAATGGGTATAATGCGTGGGAGCAGTATGAACATATGGCGCGATGGTTAATATATATTGCGAGCATATTGGAGATCAGAGGAACATCAATAGAAAAGGTGTTCTTAGACGCTACTCTCAGATCTATGAACTCTATGCGTAAAGAGCTTTACATTGGTTATTCATGGCACGCTTATAACTCTTGGAATCAGCGCTGGCCGGGAATTATTGCATCAAATAGGGTTTTAATTAGAGATTATATCGTGGAGAACACCACATGGCCTGACGCTTTGCAGGTTGTAAATAGAAATTAGGTATAACAAATAAGGATAGGCCGCGCGTAGCCGCGACCTTATCCCAAGTGTTGAACAAGCCCGATGCTGGTTGTTGACACTTTATTATGCAAATAGCGGATTGAGAATGTGTACTGGCGAAGGTCTTATTTTCAAAGAGACTTTTATGCAGACATGACCCGCCCTTAGCGAACGAGCTAATATTTTTATTACCTATTCATCAAGCTGTTATCGAGTCCTCATTCTGTTTGGTTAACCCGTTATCCTTATACTTCTCGCCTTAGGCGG